>DDYQ01000025.1 GCA_002348005.1 Desulfobacteraceae bacterium UBA2230
GTTCCTGATCCCACATGCCGTCGGGAAAGACGCCGCCCGCCGCCAGATAGGCGTTGCAGGCTTCGGTGGTGACGATGAAGCCCGGAGGCACCGGCACTTCGATGCGCGTCATCTCCGCCAGATTGGCGCCCTTGCCGCCGAACAGACCGCGCAGACCTTCGCGGCCCCCCGTCGCGGCCTCAGCCTGGTCCACTTCCTCAAACAGGTAAACCCATTTTTTGGCATTCATGGCTGTACTCCTGTTAATTAAGCTGTGGTGACCGGTTAATATTCGTCAGAAGGATCTGCCGCCGCATGGAAGGAGGGAGGGAATCGTATGATCCGCTACGTTACGCATCTTCAGGGCGGGTTTCAATATATTTTCTGCTTCTCCTCGCCAAACGCGCCGAAACGCTGTATGGTTTCCGTTCCGGCCAGGGGCCGGCCAATGCGACCCACCCAGGAGTAAACCATGGAACCGGTTAGTGGTTATTTGGAGATAACGGACAACGGCGCAGGCTTTCTGCGCGATATCGACGCCAACTTTCAGCCGCAGGTGACGGATGTTGCCGTGCCGGCACGCCTGATCGAACGGCACGATCTGCCCGAGGGGGCGAAGATCGAGGGCCGCGCCGCGGCCGCCCAGGGACGCGGCGCCCCGCGGACGCTGACCGCCCTGGAACGGCTCAATGGGATGACGCTCGAGAATTTCCTCCAGCTGGTCCCGCTGCACGACCACACCAGCATCGACCCCAACCGGCGCTTTACCCTGACGCGCAGCGCAGACGACCTGACCGGCCGGGCGCTCGATCTGCTCGTCCCCATGGGGCGCGGCCAGCGCGGCCTGATCGTCTCGCCGCCCAAGGCCGGCAAAACCACGATCCTCAAGCACCTGGCCGCCGCGATCCTGAAGCATCACCCGGAGGCCGATGTGTTTGTGCTGCTGGTGGACGAGCGCCCCGAGGAAGTCACCGATTTCCGCCGCGACCTCAAGGATGCCAGGGTGCTCTTCTCCTCGGCCGACCAGAGCATCGCCCAGCACCTGCGCATCACCCGCCTGGCCATGAACACCGCCATCCGCTGCGCCGAGACCGGCCGGGATGCGGTGGTCTTCATCGACTCCCTGACCCGCATGGCCCGGGCCTTCAACAGCGAAACCCAGAGTCACGGCCGCACCATGAGCGGCGGCCTGGCGGCCGACGCCCTGGCCATCCCGCGCCGCATCTTCGGCGCCGCGCGCAACATCGANNTGGTCGATACCGGAAGCCGCATGGACGACATCATCTTTCAGGAGTTCAAAGGCACCGGCAACATGGACCTGGTGCTCAGCCGCAAGTGCGCCGAGCAGCGGGTCTGGCCCGCGATTCAGATCCACAACTCCGGCACCCGCAAGGAGCATCTGCTGCTGGATAAAAGGGAACTGGCCCGCGCCGTGGAGATCCGCCGCGCCCTCTCGCACAAGGATGAGGTCGCGGCCATGGAAATCGTGCTGGAGCACCTGCTCCGGTCGCGCTGAGCATCGCGGGGCATTTCCCGCCGTCCTGTCGATTCCGATCCCGATTCGATTCCAGGGTGAACGCCGACCCTGCCCGGGATGGGGGTCGAATCCGCCGCATCGGGATCGGAATCGACGGGCTTCACGTCGACGCTGCGCAGCGCTGCTTGAGCTGCGAGAGCATCGGCCACGAAAAGCCTTCGCTCTGGCAGGGCAGCAAGGCGTTGTTGGTGAAGAGCGGGTCGGCGGCAAGATCGTAGCGCGAAGCGGCCACGGCCTCGGGCCACAGGCGCGTGTGGGGGATCGGCGTGTAGTAGGTGGGCACCGGCGTAACGCCGCACGCCTTGGCCGCGTCGATGGATTCCGCAACCGCCGCCATGGACTGGCCGGGCAATCCCACCAGAAGATAGGCGCCGATCTGCCCCGGTTGGAATCCGGCCGCGCGCAGATGTCCCACCGCCTGCCGGAACTCCGCTTCGCTGACCTTGCGGTCCAGCCCGCTGCGCGCCTCGAAGGCCGTAGTCTCCAGCCCCAGGCGCAGCGTGTGAAATCCGGCCGCGAACATGGCCCTTGCCGTCCGGGCGGTAATGGCGCGGATGTGCAGGGCGTTGGGTGTGTGAAAGAAGATCGGCAGGCCCAGCCGGATGATCGCTTCCAGCATGGGCAGCGCATGGGTTTCGGCATCCACCAGCAGGGCGTCGTCATAGAAGGCGAAATCGACCGCACCGTGCCGGCGGTGCCAGTAGTCGACCTCGGCCGCCACCGATGCCGGCGAGCGGCGCACCATCTGCGGTTGCAGGTAGCGGTTGGCGCAGTAGGCGCAATCGAAGGGGCAGCCGCGCGAGGTGAGCAGGGGCACCGCGCCCACCCGGTGCTGCAGGTCCAGGGCCGGGCACGGCAGGGCGTCCAGATCGAGCGGGTCGAAAGCGCCCGGCAGGCGGTAGCCGGTATGGTGCCGGATGCGTTCGGGCAGGCTCTGGCCGTTATCGCTCAGCACCTCGTCGGCGCCGCTGCGCGCACGGGCGTGCCCGGCGCAGAGCCGGGCGTAGATGCCGCCCAGCAGCAGCGGAACCTGCGCAAAGCGCGCTTTCAGGACGCCGATGGTTTCGAACACGCCGGGATACCAGTAGGTCATGACCGAGGTGACCAGGATCAGGTCGGGCCGCGGCAGGCGGGCCAGGTCGGCGTGCAGCCACTCGGGGGCAATGCCGTAGCGCGAATAGGTGCGCCGGATATCGGGCAGCCCGGGCGGTTTGGGCAGGGCCTGCTTGAGGTAAGGCCCGCGTCCGTGGCGACCGGCGGGATCGATCCGCGGCGCCCGGGGATGAAAGCGGTCCAGGCAGTCGATATAGGACACCCGCAGCCCGGCGCGCCGCAGCATGGCGGCCAGTTGAAGCAGGCCGTACGGCCGGGCCCAGTAGTCGTAGGCCGCAAAGTCGTGGATCCAGGGATTGACCAGCAGGATGTGCGGCCGGTCGAGGCGGCCGTTCACAGCGGAGGGCATGGCAGCGGCCGTATCAGACGCCGCTGTCGGGCGGCCGCTCGACATCGTTGAAATACTGCATGGAGGTCTTCTTCAGCTCGCGCCGGCTGAAGAGCAGGTCATAGATCGTTACGCCGGACTTGCGCGCCATGCGGGCAGCGGTGCGGCGGCAGCTTTCCTCGTCGTTGCCGTGCACCATGGTGTAGAGATTGTACGGCCAGCCCGCGGCCGGATCGCGCCGGTAGCAGTGCGACACCTCGCGGAAAGCGGCCATGGTGCGCCCCACCGCTTCCACACGCTCCTCCTCCACCTGCCAGGCCACCATCACATTGGCCGTGTAGCCCGATTTCTGGTGGCGCAGGGTGGCGCCGAAGCGCCGCACGATCTTGCGCCGCACCAGATCGCCGAGTACGCGCAGGAACTCCTCTTCACTGATCCCGATCTGCTCGGCCATGATCAGGTAGGGACGCGCTTCGATCGGCATGTCGCCCTGCACGGCGGCGATCACGCGCTTTTCGAGGTCGCTCAGCCCGGCGGCCGGGCCGTTTGGGGATTCATTTTCCATGGCCGCCTTTCTTAGCAGATGTCGATGGTCCTGCCAACAGATCTCGCGCCAGCTTCTTGACCGCACAGGGTTAATGGATTAGTTGAAGATAAACTCACCCGTTGTGCGGAATCTGGAAGTGATCGCTGAAGCCGCCAGGCGCATTCCGCCTTTTATCCCGCGCAGCGGTACGGCGCAAGCCTGGGCGGCACTTCAAACCGCTGCGGCGATACCCTGAAACCCGAGAACCCCGGCATAGCGGTGCGCTAAGGCAAACAACCGTACTTGGGCATTTCAGATATCCGCATTTGGGATTAACTCTTTTGTTTTTTGCAATCGAGGAAGCCATGAAGGAATGTCTGCTGCTGGTCGATCTTCAGAACGATTACTTTCCCGGCGGCCGGATGGAACTGGTCGGCATCGACGCGGCGGCAAAGAACGCCGCCCGGCTGCTGGACGAATTCCGCGCCGCTGAGCTGCCGGTCGTGCATGTGCAGCACGTTGCGACCCGTCCCGGGGCGACCTTCTTCCTGCCGGATACCGACGGTGCCCAGATCCATGCGCGGGTCGCGCCCCGGCCCGGTGAAATCGTGGTCGTCAAGCACTTCCCCAACAGCTTCCGGGAGACCGAACTACTGAAGACTCTGAACGCGTCGCAGCTCGACACGCTCGTGATCTGCGGCGCCATGAGCCACATGTGCATCGATGCGACCACCCGCGCCGCCGCCGATCTGGGGTTCACCTGCACGGTGGCCGCCGACGCCTGCGCGGCCCGCGATCTGACCTTCGGGGATCGTGTGGTGAAGGCGGCGGATGTTCACGCCGCCTTCATGGCCGCCCTCTCGGCCGCGTATGCAACGGTAGCAGCCACGGAAGAGATTATCCTGCACGGGGCGCGGGTGCGCGCCTGAACCGTGTGCCAAACAGCGCTTCGCAGAGCAAGAACAAGGAGTGGACATGACCATCCGCATCATTCGCCTGGGGACCGAACGGTCGCCCGGGGAGGGGCTGCGCATCGGTACGGTGCGCCGGCCGCCGCGCGGCGTGAAGAAAGAGGATTACGCCGCGCAGAACTGGTACGATGTCTGGTTTCCCAATCTTTCCCCGTCGCCGGAAACGATGAAACTGGGGCAGAGCGCCAAAGACGATAAGGAATGGCGGCTCTTTCTGCGCAAGTTCCGCGCCGAGATGGCGGCACCGGACGCCGCCCGCACGCTCGACCTTCTGGCCGCCCTCTCGCACCGGACCGATCTGGCCATCGGCTGCTACTGCGCCGACGAAGCCCGCTGTCACCGCGCAGTGCTGCGCGAACTGTTGATCGAACGCGGGGCGGCAGTCAAGTAAAGGGATCGCGGACGGATTTCGGGACCGAACGCATTATTGCCCGATCCGGTAAATATTGATTAGTCCAGAGCTTGCGGCTGGACGCGGCACGGCTTTTGATGCGCAGCGGCAAAATTGTCGTTATCTTGACCGGAGACTTTTTCGGTGAGCGAGGATCGATGCTGAAACCCCATATGCCCTCCTTCCAGGATCGGGAAGACCCGCTGGTTCCCGCCGGCCTTCCTCCGGTCATCGATGCCCACGTTCACATTTTCCCGCGCGGGGTTTTCACGTCAATCCGCAAATGGTTTGCCGAACATGCCTATCCCATTCGCTATGCAATGACTTCGTCCCAGATCATCGACTTTCTGCTGGCGCATGGCCTGAGCCGCATCGTCGCACTTCAATATGCCCATAAACCTGGAATCGCGAGGCAGCTCAACGCGTATATGGCGCAAAAGTGCGCCGCCTGCGGCCCCCGGGTATCGGGGCTGGCGACCGTATTCCCAGGGGAAGAAAATTCGGAAGCTATTCTGCAGGAAGCCTTCGATTCAGGATTGGCCGGATTGAAACTGCACGCGCACGTTCAATGCTTCGACATGAACGCCGATCATATGAATCGTCTCTATGAAATCTGCCGCCTGAACCGCAAGCCGATCGTGATGCATGTCGGCAGGGAGCCCAAAAGCGCCTCCTACCGGTGCGATCCCTACGCGCTTTGCAGTGCCGAACGGCTGGAAGATATCCTGAAAAATTTCCCCGATCTCAAGATCTGCGTACCCCATCTCGGGTTCGACGAACTGGCCGCTTACCGAAGATTGTCCGCCCAATATGACAACCTGTGGCTCGACACCACCATGGTGATCACCGATTATTTCCCGGTCGGCGAAAAAATCGCTCTCGACCGCTACCGGGCGGACCGCGTGATGTATGGTTCCGATTTTCCGAACATCCCGTATGCATGGGACCGGGAGCTGAAAGCGTTGCGGGCCGCAGGGCTGTCCGACGAGGCGCTGGAAAAGATTTGTTATCGGAACGCGGTCGATTTTTTCAACCTTCCTTGATCGGCGTTAAAGGGGCTTGCCGCCGCGCCTTCATCAGGCCTCGGGGCTGGAAAGCGGCGCGCTCGAAAAAGCGTTCCAGATCCGGCGCCATGCATCGCCCGCCGGGCCTAAGACGTCAAATAAGAACGGATGAAGTGACGCACCCGGTCGCGGCCTTGAAAAACGCCGAAGTGCCCCTCACACAGGATGTCGGCGACTCATTTCTCCGGAAAAAGCCCTCGGATCGAACGCTCGTCCGCCGCGCACACGCCGCGCTCGGTGATGAAGCCGGTGACCAGACGCGCCGGGGTGACGTCGAAGGCCGGATTGGCGGCCGCGCTGCCGGCCGGCGGCACCAGCACCTGGGCCATACCGTCCGCTCCCAGCCCCTGGATGTAGCGCACTTCGTCGGCGTCGCGCTCCTCGATGGGAATCTCCCTGACACCGTCGCGGCGGTTCCAGTCGAACGTGGACGAGGGCAGCGCCACATAAAAGGGAATGCCGTTGTCCCGCGCGGCCAGGGCCTTGAGGTAGGTGCCGATCTTGTTGGCCACGTCGCCGGTGCAGGTGGTGCGGTCCGTGCCCACGATCACCATGTCGACCCGGCCGTGCTGCATCAGGTGACCGCCAGCGTTGTCCACGATCACGGTATGCGGCACGCCCGCGCGGCCCAGCTCCCAGGCGGTCAGGCGCGCGCCCTGATTGAGCGGCCGCGTCTCGTCCACCCACACGTGCAGATCGACGCCCCGGCGCTGCGCCACGTAGATGGGCGCCGTGGCCGTGCCGTACTCCACGCAGGCCAGCCATCCGGCATTGCAATGGGTCAGGATGTTCACCGTCCGGCCGTTTTTTTTCCGGTGGAGGGTTTCAATCAATTCCAACCCGGCCTCTCCGATTTTCCGGCAGTTCGCAACTTCCGCGGCTTCTATTTGTCGCGCCTGTTCCAGCGCCGCACGAATTTTGTCGTCTGCCGGTTCGCCTCCGAGCACATGGGGCAGGACCGTGTCCACCGCCCATGTCGGATTTACCGCCGTAGGTCTGGCCGACTTGATCCGCCGGCTTTCCGTTATGAGGAATGCGTCGTCCGGTGCGGTCAGCGCGGCAAGATAAACGCCGTAAGCCGCCGTCACACCGATGAGGGGTGCTCCCCTCACCACCATGTGCTTGATCGCCGCGATGACGTCATCCACGGTTTTGAGTTCCATGACCCTGAACTCATGGGGAAGATAACGCTGGTCAATGACCATAACGCCGGAGCCGTCGTTTTCCATCCATATGGGCCTTAATTTCTGGGGTGCCATAAACTTCACCGGGGCAAAGCCTTTCAAAGGGATACGGGGAATATTTTCAGGGCTTTTGCCCTGTCCCCCTTGGTGCTTTGTGTTTATACAGGATGGACATTCTTTACAATGTTTTTTTCCCAACAAACCCCCTCTTTCTTTTGCCACGATAAATTTGTTCTATAGATTTGAAGCAGGGGTAAAGGCGCATGAGTTTTTCGTCATCCGCAGATAGTCAAAGACCAGGCGCGTGTTGCGGGTGAGTTCTCGCATTTTTTGAGCGACGCTGCGCACCCCTTTGGATTTGATAATGCCGACGGCAAAGCGCCGGAATCGCGTCACGTTTTCCGGACCATACCCCTTGCTTATCCGGCTGCGGTCCTCATCGTAGTTCCAGTCGATGATATGATGGCAGCTATTTTCTATGGACCAATGGAGACGATTGGCGTTCAGGACTCGTTGGGCGTCGGCTTCCTCAGGGGTCCGGCTGGTGATGCCATAGGCGATATCTTTGGAATGTTTTCCGGTTTTTTTGTTGATGGACTCCCGTTCGATCACAAAAGCCTGTCCGACATGCGGGAAGCTGAGGTAGTTATTCAGTTCGGTGGTAACCCAAATTTTACGGGTTTCGATCCGGCCATGATCAGGTGGATCGTAAATAACGAAATCGGGCTCACCGCGATTCAGGAAGAAAAATGAGATATCCTCATGGAGTGTGGGCTGGTTCGCCTTGACGGTGAAGTGGTAATGCGCTTTTCGTTCATCGACGATGTAGTTGGCCAGCTTCCATTGGGTTAACAGGGCGTCGGCGGTAATGTCCTTTCCCTCGATATCGATGGCATCAAGCAGGGGAACAGCCATTTTGATTTCGTTGGTACGCTTGAGTTCATCGTTGCCTTCTATGGGTAGAGAGCCGACTTTTTTTGGGTGTAGCAGGTTTTGGTCTGATGGCCGACAGCACTCATAATGTGGGTTTGATAGCCTTGATCGTCTATGGCATTGCACATGGTTTTTCCATCAATGGCCAGAGAGAGGTCTTGTCTGCCATAGTCCTCGTTCCAACATTGCAGGGCACGATCGATGTCAACGGGATTGACGCGGATAAGCACATCCCGGATAACGTACTCACTGGGGACAACGTAGCGGCCGTTTTCACGTCGACAATTAAAGCGCTCCCGGGCCTTTTGACTTAAGCTTTGAGCCCAATCCGATATGGCCCGATAGCCCCGCATGCCGCAAAGGATGGCTCCGGCGGCGATACCTAAAACAGTGGGAAGAGGATGTCGTCGGCCTTGACCCCGGCGGGGGTCGGGGATTTTTCGAAAGAAGTCGGGCAAAGATTGCATATGCTTGGCACTCAGCATGATTTTGTTGCCTCCTGTATGATAGGGTGATGGAAGAACCGGACTGGATAAAAGCGAACGTGTATTGGCCTGCAGGGGTTTTACAAACACCATTTTTGGCGACGGGGCCATAGCGCTGTAACCCTGCCGGGTCCGGTAAAAGCCTTTGGTGTTGCCCACATATTCCCAGTTTGCAGCCCGATAAACAGTGCCCGTAAAGTATTTTGGATCGACAAAGGTCTCCATCAGCAGCACCGGATGGCCGAACATCTCATGCCAATCCCGGAGAAGCCTTTTTTGGCACAATGACAGAATACGGGAGGCCAAATTCGGGATATGCCAATCGGGAAGAATCAAAAAGCGGCTATTGTTGGTCACCAATTTCAACCGGTCGTACTGATGGCGGAAGTCCCATCCGATCCA
>DDYQ01000106.1:0-2108 GCA_002348005.1 Desulfobacteraceae bacterium UBA2230
AGGAAAAGAAGCGACAGGACGGCCGACGGGACCAGCATGGCCTTCCACCAGGCATCGAATTCGATCACCCCTTGCAGCTCGGGCGTGCCGCTGAAGAATCCGATAGCCGCGGGTCCCCACAAGGACCCGGTGAGCCAGCCGCTCCCGGGGATGATGGCCATGGACCAAGCGGAAAGGAGGATCAGGGCTGACCCTTTGGAGCCGTACTGGAGACGACAGATCTCCAGTGTGGCCACGGCGATCGGGATGACGATTGCGATCCGCACCGAGATGGAGGGTGTCAGGACGGACAGGAGGATCCCGATGAGGGCCCAGGAGACGGTCAGGCTCAAGTAACTGGGTCGAAAGAGACCGATGATCCAGTAGGCCAGGCGTTTGCCCAATCCCGTCGAATTCAACGCAAAGCCGAAAAAGAGGGCCGGGATCAGTATCCAGAGCGCCCGGGTGGTGTAGCCGTTGAAGACCAGGGAGGGATTGAGGCCTGAGGCAACGAGCAGCAATATCATGACCATGCTTCCGATGCAGAGCGGCACCCACTTGGTGGCAAAGATCCAGAGCCCTACGGCCACCAGAATGGCCATCAGGGCCGCATGACCCTCAGGGGTCAATTCCGGCGCAAAAGGCCTGCCCGCCCCGATTCCGACTCCGATGGCCGAGAAAAGAATGATCCCCCAGATCCGTACGTTCATCCCTTCCCTCAATATTGGATGGACCCTCTTGATTGGCAGCACGCCGGTTCACTTGCCGCCCGGAGGCTACACGTCTCCACGGGAATAGTCAACGATCGATTTGCCGATTCGATTTGCCAGAAAAAATGGGGTGAAAAACAGTGGGCGGACGCGCGGAAAATGGCCACAGGTTTTCTTGACAAATGCGCGGCCGAATGTTAGGGACCATCAGCATTCAACAGAACCGCAAACCGTTCCCAAAAACGTTGTGACAACTTGCCGTCGGTACCGCCGGGAAAACCGGACCATGGGGTGATCGTCGGATGCAGATTGAGCTGAACGACATATCCAAAGCCTGGGGTGAGGTCAAGGCGGTGGATCGTGTAAGCTGTACCGCCGACGCGAGTGAGCTGCTGGTGATGCTCGGCCCTTCCGGATGCGGAAAATCCACCATCCTGCGCCTGATTGCCGGTCTCGAAACCCTATCGGGAGGCGCCATCCGCATCGGCGGGCTGGATGTTTCCCGGTTGCCGCCTGCCGAGCGCAACGTCTCCATGGTTTTCCAGTCCTACGCCCTGTTCCCCCATCTGAACGTCGAGGAAAACATTGTTTTCGGACTCAAGGTGCGAAAGCTCGATCCGGCGGAGCGGAAACGCCGGATGGCCCGTGTCGCGGAGCTTCTTGGGCTGGGGGAGTTGCTGCACCGCAAGCCCGCCGAGCTGTCCGGGGGCCAGCGACAACGTGTCGCGCTGGGCCGGGCCATCGTCAGTGAAGCGCCGGTCTGCCTGATGGACGAACCCCTTTCCAACCTGGATGCCAAACTCCGTCACGAGATGCGCCGCGAGATCCGCTCCCTTCAGCAGCGCCTCGGGATCACGATGATCTACGTCACCCACGATCAGATCGAGGCGATGACCATGGCCGACAAGATCGTCCTGCTCAACGCCGGCCGTGTCGAGCAGATCGCGGCTCCCGAAGAGCTTTACTCCCGTCCGGCAACCCGATTCACGGCCGGGTTCATCGGAACGCCGCCCATGAACCTGCTCTCCCTTTGCGACGCCGATGTGGCGGACTGGTTCCGGATCCGCCTGGCGGCGGGACTGAACAAGGATTCCACTCCGAAGCTGACGCTGGGGGTGCGTCCGGAAATGATGCGCCCGGCCGATGAGGGCATCCCGGCCGAGGTGCTGGGTTTTGAATACCTTGGGGCGGACAGCCTCATCAGCTGCAGGATCGGCAGTTCCGAATGCATTGTTCGTCAGGAAGGCAAGGTAAACCTTGCTGCGGGGGATCGGATCCGCGTCGACTGGCCGGCCTCCGAGACCCATTTTTTCGAGACCGAGACCGGCCGGCGTTGGGAGTCGCCCCATGCCGCAAACGGCTGATCCGGTGAACCGGATCGAATGGAAATGACCAAAAGGAGGTGTTCAATGAAAAGAT
>DDYQ01000106.1:2121-3780 GCA_002348005.1 Desulfobacteraceae bacterium UBA2230
TACCCGGTGGCCGTCGGCGGGCCGATCACCAAGGTCATCGACGACATGATCGCCGATTTCGAGAAAGCCAACCCCGATATCAAGGTCAAGGCCGTCTACGCCGGCAACTATGACGACACCCGCGTGAAGGCGCTGGCCGCGCTCAAGGCGAACCAGCCGGTCCAACTCAGCGTGCTCTTCTCCATCGATGTTTTCGAGCTGATCGACCAGGGCGTCATCGTCCCCTTCGATGATTTTGCCACCACCGCGGAGGACAAGAAGTGGCTCGCCTCCTTTTACCCGGCCCTGATGGCGAACTCCAAGGCCAAGGGCAAGACCTGGGGAATCCCTTTCCAGCGCTCCACGATCGTGATGTACCACAACAAGGACGCCTTCAAGGAAGCGGGGCTGGACCCGAACAAGCCGCCTACGACCTGGAACGAGATGGTCGCCATGGCCCAGAAACTGACCAAGAAGGACGCCGCGGGAAATGTGTCCCGTTGGGGCCTCCACATCCCCTCCACGGGCTATGCCTATTGGATGTTCCAAGCGCTGTGCATCCAGAACGGCGAGGAGCTGATGAATCAGGACGGCAACAGGACCTACTTCGACAAGCCGGCGGTCATCGAGGCCATGCAGTTCTGGCGTGACCTGGCCGTGAAGCACAAGGTGATGCCCGAGGGAACCATCGACTGGGGCACGTTGCGGCAGAAGTTCCTCGAGGGCGCCACGGCCATGATGTGGCATACCACGGGCAACCTCACAGCGGTCCGTGACGGCGCGAAATTCAACTTCGGCGTGAGCATGCTGCCCGCCTCCAAGCGGCTGGGCTCCCCCACCGGCGGCGGCAATTTCTACATCTTCAAAAGCGCCAACGCCGAGGAGCGCAAGGCCGCGCTGAAGTTCATCAAGTTCATGACCGAACCGGAGCTGACGGCCAAATGGTCCATCGCCACGGGTTATACAGCCACCCGCGCCGATGCCTATGAAACCAATGTGCTCAAGAAATACGTGGCCGACTTCCCCGCGGCTGCGGTGGCGCGCGACCAGTTCAAATACGCGGTCGCCGAGTTTGCCACCCACGAGAATGCCCGGAACAAGAAGTTCCTTGATGACGCGATTCAGAGCGTTCTGACCGGCAACAAGGGAGCCAAAGAAGCCCTGACGGGCGCCCAGGCTCAGGCCGAGCGGGTTCTGAAGGGCTATCGTTAAGCGGAAGGCAGGCCGCCGCGCCGGCGCATGGGCGCGGCGGCCTCTTTTCGTGTTTAGGGATCGTATGAAACTGAAGCGTCCTATTTCCGTCCAGGTGTATGCCTGGCTCCTCCTCCTGCCGGCATTGGTCCTGATGGTCGCCTTCACCCACTATCCGATCGTGGGCGGATTCATCGCCAGTTTCTTCTCCACGGGCCGGGAGGGGCGCGCTTCCAAGTTCATCGGGCTGGAAAACTACAGCAGCATGATCGCCGATCCCGTTTTCTGGCAGGTTCTCCAGAACAACATCATCTATGCGCTGGGGGTGATCCCGATCAGCGTCATCCTGGCCATCTTCATGGCGGTCTGCGTCAATGGCCGTCTCCCGGGACGCAGCATCGTCCGGACGGCCTACTTCACGCCCACCATCCTGCCGATGATCGCCGTGGCGAACATCTGGCTTTTCTTCTACACCCCGCAGATCGGCCT
>DDYQ01000106.1:3813-5930 GCA_002348005.1 Desulfobacteraceae bacterium UBA2230
CTGGCCATCTGGAAGGACGCGGGGTTCTTCATGATCTTTTTCCTGGCCGCGCTGCAGGGCATTCCGCCCGAACTGGAGGAGGCTGCCCTGATCGAGGGGGCCGGCCGCTGGTACTACTTCCGCCGGGTGACGTTGCCGCTTTTGATGCCGACGATGCTTTTCGTCCTGGTCAACGCGACGATCAACTCCTTCAAGCTTGTCGACCACATCTTCATCCTGACCAAGGGCGGGCCGGACAATGCCTCCTCCCTCTTGCTGTACTACATCTGGGAGGTGGCCTTCGGCTTCTGGGATACGGCCTACGCCTCGACGCTGACGGTGGTGCTGCTGGTCATTCTGTGTCTGGCGGCAATTACGCAGTTCCGTTACATGGAAAAGAGGGTTCACTACCAGTGATCAACCGCGGTTCGGACTGGATGCAGAAGGTGGAGGTTCTGGCGGCTTGGCTGCTGGCTTTTTTGTGGGCGGCGCCGCTGCTCTATGCCGTCTGGGCGGCCTTCCATCCCATGGACTTCGTCAGTCGCTTCGTCCTGACGGCGCCGCTGACGCTGGACAATT
This sequence comes from Desulfobacteraceae bacterium UBA2230, assembly GCA_002348005.1. Next base: position 4,372 of record DDYQ01000106.1, read on the forward strand.
TCCGCAGCGCCTGGAAGGTTGCGCCCTTCGCCCGTTACTTCTTCAACACCTTCGTGCTGGTCAGCATCACGCTGGCGGGACAGTTCATCCTCTGCACCATGGCTGCGTATGCGTTCGCCCGTTTTGAATTCCCGGGCAAGGAGATCGTCTTTCTGCTGGTGCTCGTGCAGATCATGATCATGCCGGACGTTCTGATCGTGCAGAACTACAAAACCGTAAGTCAACTGGGGCTGGTGGACACGATCCTGGGGATCGGCCTGCCCTATATGGCCTCGGCCTTCGGCATTTTTCTGCTGCGGCAGGCCTTCAAGCAGGTGCCGAAGGAGCTGGTGGAGGCGGCCCGGGTGGAGGGCGCAGGATGGCTGTCGGTCCTCTGGAAGGTCTACATTCCGCTTGCCAAGCCGACCTACCTGGCTTACGGCCTGGTCTCCGTGAGCTATCACTGGAACAACTTTCTCTGGCCCGTGATCATTACCAACTCCACGGAGACGCGGCCGCTCACGGTTGGCCTCTCCATCTTCGGCGCTCCGGAATCGGGGGTCAACTTTTCGGTCATCTCCGCCGGCACGCTTCTGGCCGTGTCGCCGCTCTTGATCGCCTTTTTGCTCTTCCAACGTCAGTTTGTCCAGAGCTTCATGCGCTCCGGCATCAAGTAAGGGGCCCGATTTGGACAACCCGTCGACGCCGCATTTTAAAATATCCTATCGCTGGGTCATTCTCGGCACCCTGTGGCTGATCCACGCCCTGGTTTTCATGAACCTGTCCGGTTTGGGAACTTTGGCCCCGTTCATCAAGGAGGAGCTCCGGCTTTCTTCTTTTCAGATCGGATTTTTGATCTCATCTCTGTCGATCGGGTCCATGCTGAGCCAAATGCCTGCGGGGCTGATCGTCGATTTCGTGGGCGTGCGCCGGATGATCGGTCCGGCGATCGGCTTGCTTGGGCTTTTTCTCGTCCTGTTTTCCCTGGCCCCCTCCTTTCCGATTGCGCTGGCGATCCTGCTGCTCCACGGCCTGGCCAGCGGGGTCATCACCCCTGCCGCGAGCAAAGGCGTTCTGGATTGGTTCCCCTACAGCGGCCGCGCGACGGCAATGGGGATCAAGCAGACCGGGGTCAACTTCGGTGGAATTTTTGCGGGGTCACCATCACGGTCAACGAGGGTAGTGTTTTCCTGGCGGCAGAGCCTTTTGGCGGTCGGCCTGGTCGAAATGGCCGCGGCCATTCTGGTTTATCGCCTGCTCCGGGAATCCCCTTTCCAATCGGAAGCCTCGCGGACGAAGTTTGCCTGGGGCAAAATCCTGCAAATGGCGATGCAGCGGGATATGCTGGTCCTGGGCGGGATCGGTTTCTGCTTCATGGCCGGCCAGTTCTGCTTTTCCACCTACCTGATCCTGTTTTTGATTCGGGAGATGCAATACCCGATCGTTCAGGCGGGCGGGCACTACGCCCTCTCTTTCTTCGTCGGCGCCGCGGGCCGCATTTTGTGGAGCTTGGCGAGCGACTATCTTTTCGGCGGGCGGAGGAAGGGGGTCCTGTTCGCGATCGCGCTGATCTTCTTTTT
>DDYQ01000106.1:5962-10105 GCA_002348005.1 Desulfobacteraceae bacterium UBA2230
GATCGCCGTTTTGGCCTTCGGGGTCAGCGGGATCGGCTGGAACGCCGTTTATCTGACGATCGTGGGCGAGGCCGTCGACAGGGAATCTACGGGGCTGGCGACCGGCGTCGGTTACTTTTTCGGCTTTCTGGGAAGCGTCGTTGCCCCGCCGCTTTTCGGTTTTCTGGTGGACCGGACGGACCTGTACGGATACGCTTGGCTTTTTCTCGCCTTGTGTTCCGGAATGATTCTGATCCTTTTGGGCCTTTACCGGGAGAAGAAAAAATCCTTTCCCGGAAAGGAGACCAACCAGGGGGGATCGAACCATGGTCACTGAGAAGGGATTTCAGGTCTACGGCCTCGGACAATGTTCCCTCGATTACATCGGGACAATCGAAGTCTATCCGCCGCCCGATGCAAAATGCGAATTGCAGGAGGCCGTGTTTGAAGGGGGCGGACCGGCGGCGACGGCTCTGACGGCCCTGGCCCGCTGGGGGATCTCCTGCTGCTTTGCCGGCGTGGTGGGCAACGATCTCTTCGGCGTTTTGATTGAACGGTCGCTTCGGGAGGAGGGAATCGACACAACCGGGCTGGTCGTCCGGAAGGGATGCGCCTCCCAGTTCGCCTTCATCTCCGCGGAACGGTCGCTCGGGAGACGGAATATTTTTTGGCGACGTCCCACCGGGGCGGAAATCCGGCCCGGTGAAATCGATCTCGCGAACCTCCGGCGGGCGCGGCTGTTCCACACGGACGGCCTGTGCATGGAGGCCGCGCTGTTCGCCGCCGCGGAGGCCAGGCGCGCCGGGGCGACGGTGGTTGCGGACGGCGGAACGCTCAGGGAGGGTATGCTCGACCTGGCGCGCCTCAGCGACTGTTTCGTCGTCTCCGAATCCTTTGCCCTTTCGCTTGCGGGCGGCCGCGATCCCCATCGGGCCTGTCGGATGCTGTCGGAACTGGGCCCGCGGCTTGTCGGCGTGACGATGGGGAAGGCGGGGTATGTCGCGTTGGCCGGGGGGCGAATCATCGAAAAACGGGCCTATCCGGTCGAGGCCGTCGATACGACCGGTTGCGGGGATGTCTTTCATGCGGGCGTCATCTACGGGCTGCTCCACGGGTGGCAGGCGGAGAAAAGCCTTGATCTGGGCGCATGGGCGGCGGCGCAGGTCAGTCTGCATTTGGGGGGGCGTTCGGGAATACCGGTGCTTGCGGCGCTGAAGGAGAGATATTCCGTTCAATAACCGCGCCGAATATCGACGATGCCTTCAACGGTTTGGCCGCATTCCAGCCTCCGGATCTTTCCGGCGATCTGTGCCACGCTTTCTTCCCGCAGGGTCAGTGCGGAGATGTGGGGTGTCAATGTGATTTTCGGGTGGGTCCAGAACGGGTGATCAACGGGCAGCGGTTCGTCGCACACCACGTCCAGGGCGGCTCCTGCGAGCCTGCCGTCGGCCAAGAGCGCCAGCAGGTCCTCCTCCACCAGATGTCGGCCGCGCGCCACGTTGATGAGATAACCGTCCGGTTTCAATTTGGAAAGTGTGGCCGCATTGAGGATCCCTTGCGTCTCTGCCGTCAGGGGTAGAACGCAGATCAAAATTCGCACGGCCCGTAGAAAGTGTTCCAATCCATCGTGCCCGGCAAAGGTGGTGATGTCCGGCAGTGATTTCCGTGAGCGAGACCAGCCGAATGTCGGATAGCCGAATGACGCGACCGCTTCGGCGACACGCGCGCCGATGAACCCCAATCCCATCACGCCGACAGGGAAATCCATGCGGTTGGCCGGCCGCCGTGCCTTCCAGCGACGCTCCTTCATCTGTTCGGAATAGACATCAAACTCGCGGACATGTCGGATCAGCGCATGGCTGACGTACTCCGCCATCTGGGAGGCCATCCCGGCATCGTTCAAGCGGACGATCGGCACGTTCCCGGGCAGGTTCGGCAGCGCCATCAAACCGTCCACGCCCGCGCCGATGTTGAAAACGGCTTTGAGGCCCTTTTGCGACGCGAACAGTTCGGCCGGCGGCTGCCAGACGATCGCATAGTCTGCCTGGCGTCCGGCCTCCTCCGGCGTCCACAGCCAAACCTTCGCGTCGGAAAGGGCTGAGGCGATGGCGGCAAGCCAGGGGCCGGTGTTTTTTGAGGCGTAGAAAACAATCTTCATACAATACAATTTCCAGTTGCTTGCGATCCTCGAAAGGTCAGGATGCCATAAAAGTCTCACCCGGTTGACGAAAGGCTCCTCGATTTCCCCGGTCCGACAAGGATCAGTTTGCGAACCGGGAGAGAAGAGCCGGGAGATCCGGGAACAGCGCGCGGTCGCCCTGCCAGCCGTAGACCATCAGACCGATGTTCAGCCTCCCGAGCTTCTCCCGGAGCCCTTCCTCGGGGGCGCGGGGAAGGGCGAGGATCAGCAGCGCATTTTCCGGCAGATCGGGATTGTGGATCAGAAGCTGCATTGCCCCCGCAAGGATGCCGGACATCGACACCTCTGTACGAACCTGAAACACCGCCCGGATGGACCCTTTCCGGTTCATGACGAGCAGATCCCGGCTGCCGTCGTTTCCGGTCCCGAAGCCTTTTACCCGGATCGCATCGGAGAGATCCCGGATGACGAGACCGCGGTCGCAGGCCGCGCCGGTTTCACGTTCCCATGGACGGCGGAGTTCGCCGACCAGCTCCTCGCGCAGCGAGAGCGTCTCCAGGCCCAGTTCGCCCTGTTGGGAGATGGAGGCCGTCTCTTTGATCCGGACGATCTTCGTCACGAATTGAGCGATTTGCCGGGCGAAGCGGGGTGAGTCCAGAACCCCGACCAGCGCGACAGGGGTTTCCTCATCGCCGTCCGCCATGACCTGCCAGACCCCCCGGTAATGATTTTCAAAGAGGCCCTTTCCGACCCCCCTGCGTCCCCCGCCCAGTTTCCCGCGGTGCACGACAAAGACCCTGCCGGGACCATCCTCTGCGAATGCGCCGCCGGTCCGCCGGTCGATGCCGCAGAGCGGGAAATTGATTTCGCAGGTGATCGCCGTTCGGCTGCCGCTTTCAGGCCGGCCGACGCCGAAAGCATTCCAGTACCGGTGATCCGCGATCTTTCGCGAATAGATCCAGATTCCCAGATGCTCCGACCAGCCCACCTTCACGCGGACGCTCGCCCCCGGGTGGCCGAGTTCGACGGGGATCACCTTGCTGACGAGCGGCCTGAACCCGCGGACGAAATGGCGCTGGTATCTGCGAATCGCCGCTTCGTTTTCCACCACCTTCAACATGATGTTTTCTTCCCGATCCGGACGGATCGAACCGCCCGCTAATCCAACCGTTTGCGGAACCGCCCCACCGCCCCGGCAAAGACGATCACGCCGAGCACGGCCAGAGCGGCATACTGGGGCCAGAGAACGTGGAGGCCGACCCCTTTGAGAAAGATGCCGCGGATGATGATCAGAAAATAGCGCAAAGGATTGAGGTATGTCAACCATTGAACGAATTCGGGCATGTTCGCGATGGGAAAAACGAAACCGGAAAGCATGAAGAAGGGAAGGATGAAGAAGAAGGTGGTCATCATCGCCTGCTGCTGCGTCTTGGATACCGTCGAGATGAACAGTCCGGTTCCGAGGGTGCTCAGCAGGAAGAGACAAGTCGCGAGGAACAGCGGAAGGACGCTTCCGGCGAGCGGTATTTCGAACCAGTAAATCGCAAAAACCATGACCAGAACCATCTGGCCGATCGAGACGACCGTATAGGGGATGGTCTTGCCGATGATGAACTCATACGGTTTGAGCGGCGTCACGATCAGTTGCTCCATCGTCCCCGCCTCCCTTTCCTTGATGATGGCGAGCGATGTCAGCAGAAGCGAGATGAGCATGATGACGAAGGCGACGATCCCCGGGACAAAGAAATGCTGGCTGTCCAGGTTCGGGTTGTACCAGGTCCGGATCCGGGCGTCGATCTTGCCGTATGGGAGATCCCGCCCGTGGAGCTCGCGGAGCAGATCCTGATTGATCCGGTCCAGGACCGTCACCACGTAGGCAATCCGGACCGAGGCCATGTTGCTCATGCTGCCGTCCGCAAGGATCTGGACCGCCGCCGTCCGGCCCGCGCGGACGAGGTCGCTGAAATCGGGGGGGATGCGGATCCCGATGTCGGCCTTCCCTTTCAGGAAGAGTTGCTCCATGG
>DDYQ01000085.1 GCA_002348005.1 Desulfobacteraceae bacterium UBA2230
GCGGGCGGCGGCTCCGGGACTGCATCTGCTGCGTGCGGGGGTGGTAGCGCAACTCGCCGCCGAATGTTTCAGGAATGGCTGCACGGACGATCTTGAATCCTTCGGTCCGGTCTATCTGCGGCCATCGGATGCCGAAAAGAACCGCCGCTGCTCCTGATTCCCATTTCGAGGATAGGGGCGATTTTATTAAACTCTCCGCCCGGTCGGCCGAAATTTAAACCACGTGGTTCCTACGGGCGGTGGGGTTTTTATTGACACTCAGAGCTCAATTAGAGTATTTTATCTTGAATTCAATGGATTCCGGCGAGCCCAACACCAGTGTCCGGAAATGAAGTTGAAAAGAATGCGTGCCGATCCTGGATTGCATCGGTGCAGAATCTATGAGGGCTCATATGAGTCGCAAGAGAAGAAAACACTTTGAAAAAGATCGGTTCCGCCGAGGCATCTATCTTCTGCCCAATCTCATGACGGCATTGAATCTATTTTGCGGTTTTTATGCCGTTGTTGCCTCCATCAACGGCAAATTCGTTCTGGCGGCTTATGCGATCGTTATCGCAGGCATATTCGATAACCTGGACGGCAAGATCGCCCGCGTAACCCACAGCACCAGCCGATTCGGGGTCGAATTCGACAGCCTGGCCGACGTCATCTCCTTTGGTATGGCCCCGGCCGTCATGATGTATATGTGGGGCTTGAATTCACTGGGGCGCATCGGGTGGCTGGCGGCATTCCTGTTCGTTGCCTGCGGCGCACTGCGCCTGGCACGCTTCAATACGCAGGTGGGCGCGATCAGCAGCGATTATTTTGTCGGGTTGCCGATTCCGGCCGGCGCTGGAATGGCCGCCGCCACCGTACTCTTCAGTCACCGCATCGGGCTTGAGAGCCATGCCTACCCGATAGTTTTTCTGATCATGCTGTATGTGCTCTCTTTTCTGATGGTCAGCACCATTCCCTATTTCAGCTTTAAAAAGGCGGAGTTGTTCCGGAACCGCAATTTCAACGTACTGGTGACCGCCATCCTCATTTTTATTTTCATCGCGGCGCAGCCACCGATTGCACTGTTTCTGATTGGGTCGGCCTATGTCATATCCGGTCCGTTGGGCAGTCTCAAGCACCGGTTTGATCCCCGCAAAGTCAACAGCGAAGAAGAGGATCAGCAGCCCATTCCATCCGAAATTACCAAGTAAGGATTTCACCATTAGCAGGTGAGTGAGTTCAGACAAGCGCCGGGGCGGATGTGATTCCGCCCCGCTTGTTACCCGTTGCCGATTTTGATTTCATAAGGAGAGACAACGTTGCAGAAAATTCCCATAACCCGTCAAGGCTTCCTGACCCTGCAAAAAGAACTGGAACATTTAAAGTCAGTGGAAAGACCTTCGGTCATCAAGGCGATCGAGGAGGCCCGGTCGCATGGCGATTTATCCGAAAACGCGGAGTATGACGCGGCCAAGGAGCGGCAGGCCTTTATTGAATCACGAATCAATGAATTGGCCTTTAAATTGAACAGCGCCGACATTATCGAAACGGTCAATCTGCCCAGGGACCGCGTTGTATTCGCGAGCCGTGTGCAGCTTGAGAATGTGGATACGGGTGAAGGGGTGGAATATCAGCTGGTGGGTCCGGACGAATCCGATATCCAGAAGGGGCGCATTTCGGTTGACTCGCCCCTGGGTCGAGCCATTGTGGGGCGTAAACCGGGCGATGAAATTGTTCTTCAGGCACCCGGCGGTAAACGGGTGTATGAACTGGTCAAGATACTATAGGCCGCACAGTGGAACACATTCAAGAGATTGGACGCGACAAGCCATAATCGATGAACTCGAAAAGTGTCCTGCTTTACGTTTGTATCAGTCCGAAAGGAAGGAAAAACAGATGGCGCGTATTACGATCGAAGATTGTTTGAAAAGAACCGGCAACCGATTCAAACTGGTGCATATGGCGGCCGCCCGCGTGCGGCAGATCCGGGAGGGGTCCGAATATCTGGTCAGTTCGCCCAAGAACGAAGATATCGTCGTGGCCCTGCGTGAAGTGGCCGCCGGCAAGGTGATCGTCAAAAAACCGCCCAGCGGCGAATAATCCCATCGACTGTGCTCAGATTTGCCGCAATACAGCTATACATACAAGCACCTGAACCGGGTCCTGGGCAAAGCCCTGCACACCTATAACATGATCCAGGACGGCGACCGAATTGTCGTGGGGCTTTCGGGCGGCAAGGACAGCTGGAGCCTTTTGTGGCTGCTGGCCGAACGTCAGAAGCGGGTGCCGGTACGCTATGATCTTTTTGCAGTCCATATCGATCCGGGGTTCGAACGTGGTCCCGCCGATCTGATCGCGCAGTACAGCCGGCAGATCGGCGTGACCGTGCGTATTGAACACACCGATCACGGATTGCTGGCCCATGGCCCGGATAATCGAGAAAACCCCTGTTTCCTGTGTTCGCGTTTGCGGCGCAAGCGTCTCTTTGAAATCGCCGAAGAATTGAACTGCAACAAGGTGGCGCTGGGGCACACCAAAGATGACATTATCGAAACCCTTTTTCTCAATCTTTTCTATGCCGGCGAGATGAGTACCATGATGCCGAGCCAGCCGTTTTTCGGCGGCCGTTTCACAGTGATACGCCCCCTGGCTTTCGCGGACGAAGATGCATTGCGGCATCTTGCAGAGCAGATGAAATGGCCGATCCACCCCAATCCTTGCCCCAGCGCAGGCAATTCGAAACGCGCCCAGGTGAAGGCGCTTCTAAAGGCACTCTATGCGGGCAATAAAAAGATCAAAGGTAATATCTTCCGCGCCTTGAGGCACGTGCGGCCCGAATACCTGCCGACTCCCATCAACCCTTGAACCCAAGGTCGACCGTTTGCAGAATCTGGCGCGGTATTTTGAGCCCGAAAACCGATGGCAAAGCTGCTGAAAAGTGATTGAAGGGCGGGCTCAAATACGATATGCACGTAGATTCTGAGTGAATTAGAGCGGTGAATACGCATGATCGACGTTCAAAATCAGCGCGATAACCGCAGGATTCCCATTGACAAAGTGGGCATAAAGAACCTGCGCTATCCGATCATGGTGCGGGACCGAAGAGAAGGTCGTCAGGCGACCGTCGCAACGATCAATATGTACGTCGATCTGCCGCACGAATTCAAGGGCACCCACATGAGCCGTTTTGTGGAGATGCTGCATCAGGTAAAAACAGAGGTTTCGCTGAAGCGCTTCGCGGTACTTCTCGATCAGATGAAAAAGCACCTCCATGCGGCCTCGGCCCACATCGAATTCACCTTTCCCTACTTCATCGAGAAGCATGCACCGGTCAGCGGCGCCTCAGGCCTGATGGATTATACCTGCCGCATCATCGGCAGCAGCAATGCAAACGATGAAGTCGATCTGATATCCGAAGTCAATGTACCGATTACATCGGTCTGCCCATGCAGCAAAGAGATCAGCGATCACGGCGCGCACAACCAGCGCGGTGAGGTGAAGCTGCAGACTCGCTTCAATCGCTTCATCTGGCTGGAAGACATGATCGAACTGGTTGAGATGCATGCCTCCTGCGACGTCTATTCAGTCCTGAAACGCGTGGATGAAAAAAGAGTGACCGAGCAGGGTTACTCCAATCCCAAATTCGTGGAGGATGTCGTCCGCGACATTGCCGCCCAACTGCTGAAGGATGAAAACATCATTTGGTTTTCGGTCAGCGCCGAAAACTTCGAGTCCATCCACAACCACAGCGCTTACGCGCATATCGTGAGCGGTGCATGGCCGGTGTAAAAACCACCTCTCAATCCTGACCTCCGACGGCCCTGTCGACTGCCTCAATACAGTTGTGCTTCAACAACTCTCATGATGCGGTCGGCCCCCCGACCGGGCGTGTTGAGCATAACCACAAAACGGTATTGCCCGCCGTTCTGCGCCTCCAGGTAGCCGGCGCGGGTGCTGATCCCCGACAGCGTTCCGGTCTTATACCACTGGCGGCCCTCGCGCCGCATCAGATGACCGCGGGGCTGAAACAGATCCAACAGTCCAATCATCGTGCGCGCGGAGATACGATTCTGGCGGGAGATGCCGGAGCCTTCGGCCAATTGGATCGGGCCGCCGGCGACTGACCGATGATAGGCGCGCAGGGCCCGCAGGCCCTTTTCCATGGTGGCCGGCGGGCCGAATAGATGGGATCCAATCGTCAGGACCAGTTGATTGGCAATGAAGTTGTTGGAATGCCGCAGCAGTCCGGCGATCACCGTTGTCAACGGATCCTCGGATTCGTACCGCCACAGCAGCCGGTCGATCAGGGGATCGACGGTTCCCATGAGGAGGGACCCTTCAATCGATACGCCGGCCTGCTCAAGAAAATGACGCAGCAGTTCGCCCGTATAACGCGCGCCTTCACCACCCGAAGCGACCAGGGTGATACGGCCGTCCAGCAGTCCCGATGCCTTGATCTTGGGGATGGTGCTTTCCAAAAGTGGCGTTTGCGGTTCGGCGCTGATCCAGCGACCGTTGAGACGTTTGAAATTGACCGTGTTGAAATTTACACACAAGGCGCCATTCGGCGCATCGTAGGGTTCGGCGCTGTGCGAGCGGCCGGGAATCACCACCGGTTGCGCAATATGGGTATCGTCGAGCACCAGGCCGTCCGTGTGGGTAATGTGTTCGGCAAGCCGGCGGCAGATGCCGGCCAGGCGCTCCGAAACCAGCAGCGGATCGCCGTAGCCCTTGATTTTCAGAATTCCCTCGGGTGAAACGTAGAAGTCGGTCGGGTAGCGATAGTTTTCGCCCAGATAGTGCAGTGCGGCTAACGAGGTCAGAACCTTGAGGATGGATGCGGGGATCAGCATTTGATCGGCATGAATTTCGACAAGCGTAACACCATCCGGGGCAACGATCATGACTGCATCGGCCGGTGTCAGCAGCGGGAGCAGTTTTCGCTCCAATGCGGTCGCTAAGGAAGTGGTGCACCAACCGGTCGAGACTCCAGCGGCCGTTAACAACACCATTATGACCAAGGCAATGGCTCCCAATCGCTTGAACCGGTCTGGCATTCCCCCCCTCCGCCCAGTTTGCATCGCCGCATCCTTCCGGCAGTTCAACTTCCCGATTCCGATCGGCCCCCTTGTGTCATGGTGTCGCTAAATTTTCAAGCTTTGACCTGAAAGTCCGATATTAGGTTCACCGGGGTCTTCCGACGGGACGTTGTTGAGTGGATTGGACAAAGTTGGGAGGAGATCGAATGAACAGCTGTGATCAACGCCGTTTTACCGTGTTGTGCGTTGACGACGATCCTGCGATGCTCTCGGGCCTGCGACGTCTGTTCCCCAATGCGGCTTTCGAGATCGTCGGTGCTGAAAACGGTGTTGCCGCTCTGGAGATCGCAGCCCGAAAACCGGTGGACGCAGCCCTGATCGACATTCAAACGCAGGAAATCAACAGTCGTGAACTCTCAAAACTTATCCTTGAAATACAACCGCACATTCAGCTGATCATGCACTTGAGCAGTGGCGGTGATGTTGAAGCGGTGCAAGCCGGGAGATCCGAGAATGGGGAGTTCCCTTTGCAATCCTGCGGGCCGGAAAGCCTGCGGTTGCGGATTCAGCAGCTTTACCGCATGTGGTGTCTTGAACAGGAGAACAGAATCCTCAAGGAGCAGGTTCAATCGCAGTTTGGTTTCGACCAGTTGATCGGGAACACCACCGCTATCCTCAATCTGAAAAGAATGATTTTTCAGGTATCCGCCAGTGACGCCAACGTCCTGATCCAAGGTGAATCGGGTACCGGCAAGGAACTGGTGGCCCGGGCCATTCACCGCCATAGTGCGCGGGGAGATGCTGCTTTCGTGTCAGTCAACTGCGCGGGAGTCAGCGAAACCGTGATCGGCGGAGAACTGTTCGGACATGTTAGGGGCGCTTTCAGCGGCTCCGGTGAAATCACGAACGGGCTGATCCGTTCGGCCGACCAGGGCACCCTGTTTCTGGATGAGGTTGGTGAACTCTCCATGTCCATGCAGTTCAAAATATTGAGGATTATGCTGGAAAAAGAAGTGCGGCCGGTCGGCGCCGGCGTCAGCTTCCCCGTCAATGTGCGCATTCTGGCCGCCACGACACGCGATCTGGAGGCAGAGATCGCCCAGGGCCGCTTTCGGCAGGACCTGTTTTACCGCCTCAATGTGGTGGAGATGAAAGTCCCCCCCTTGCGCGACCGTCGCGAGGACATTCCGATTCTGGTGCGTTATTTCATCAACCGGTTCCGGACACCGGCCAGCCCGGTCAGGAAGATGGCCGATCAGGCCCTGGCCTGCCTGCAGTCCTACGAATGGCCCGGCAATGTGCGTGAACTGGAAAATATGATACGGCGCGCTGTGGCCATGGGCCAGCAGGAGGAGATCGCACCGACCGACCTGCCGGAAGATCTGTGGGGCAAATCAGGCTGCGGCCTGCCCCAAATTGATGACGACCGTCTGGAGGCCTACGAATTCACCGCCATTCGAAATGCTTTGGCCAAGTGCGCGGGACATCGTAAAAGAACCGCCCGGCTTCTGGGCATCGGTGAAGCCACTTTGTATCGCAAACTGATCAAGTATCAGTTGTCTTAGGAGGGGAATTGGGGTTCAGTCGC
>DDYQ01000066.1 GCA_002348005.1 Desulfobacteraceae bacterium UBA2230
AACGCAAGCTTTACGACACTGCCCAGACGCTGTTGATCAAAGAGCTTTCGACCGCCAAAAACTCGGACGAGAAAAGCGTGGTGACCGAGATCGAAGCACTTTTTGCCGCTGGTGCTGAGGAGTAATCGCTTCCGTTCGGCCGCCCGCTCATCGATCCAATCACAACCGAAAGCGCCCCCATTTCACATCGTAACTATGCCCTTCCAAGGCACGTGGACGTTCATTATCCCTCAAGACGAGGCGGGGATGCGGCTGGACATGGTGGTCGCCGCCCACATTGCGGAGGTGTCGCGATCGCATGCCGCACTTCTGATCCGTCAAGAAATCGTCCAAGTCGACGGGATGGTCCAAAAGCCAAGCTACAAAGTAAAAGCCGGACAAACGATCGAGGCTGCAATTCCGGCGCCCGCCCCCGCAAAGGCAGCACCTGAAGCTATAGCCCTGGATATCGTTTTCGAAGATCATGACCTTGTCGTGGTCAACAAACCGGCCGGCTTGGTCGTGCATCCATCGGCAGGACATGCCAGTGGCACTCTGGTCAATGCCCTGCTGCACCATTGTCCCAACCTTGCTGGAATCGGCGGCAGCCAACGTCCCGGGATCGTCCACCGCCTGGACAAGGATACGTCCGGACTGGTGGTCGTGGCCAAGAATGATCAAGCGCATCAACTGCTCTCCGGGGAATTCAAGGAACGCCGCATCCTTAAAACGTATCAGGCCATTGTTCATGGCGTTCCCGGGATGTCGAATGGAGCCATCGAGCTGCCGGTGGGCCGCCACCCGGTCGATCGCAAGCGGATGTCTGTCAGCAGTCCCAGGGGGCGAAATGCCGTGACCCTGTGGCGCGTAAACGAGCGTTTTCACGGGGCGGCCTGGCTGGAGTTTGACCTCAAGACCGGTCGAACGCATCAAATCAGGGTTCATTGCCAATCCATCGGACATCCGATTGTTGGCGACCCGGTTTACGGATTCCCCCGCGCCCTGCGCCAACTGGCCCGGTCCGATCCGGCGCTTCACGCAATAGTCGGCGATATCGGGCGCCAGATGCTGCATGCCATGCGCCTCGGATTTACCCATCCCAGGAACGGTGAGCGAATGGTTTTCGAGTCCCCTTTACCAGAAGACATGCGGCAACTCATTCAAAGATTGAGACAACTGAAAGGGTGAACTCGGGGTGTAAGGCGCGGGATGATGGGGCCTCGACTCAAGCGGGATCACAGGTGTGCGAAGTGAGCCCCCTGGTCCAGGGTCCTGGTCCATGGGGGCTCACCGAGTTCAAGCGCATTCTTTCTGAATGTCCGGATTGTAGCATATGCGGCAGCAATCGAGGCAGCGGCGGGATTCCTCGGCGGCATCCTTTTCGCTGATGACCTGGTCGACCTCCACCATGCTGTGAATACGCTCCGGGACTTCGAGTTCCGGCATGGGGGTGCGCTTTTTTGACACGACGCCATCGACGCGCTCGAAGAGCGATTCGGGAATATGGCGCTTGCGCAGCGAGCGGGCGGAGCCTTCTACATTCTGGCCCGTCAGGAATTGATGGATCGAGCGGGCGGCGCGGCGTCCGCCGCCAATCGCCTCAACTACCAGGGACGGCCCGGTAGCCGAATCGCCGGCCGTAAACAGGTAGGGCAAGCTGGTTCGAAGGATTTCAGGGTCATTTTCAAACGTATTCCAGCGGGTCACTGCCGGTTTTTCCGGGTCCTTTTCCTTCCCGAGGAAGTCGAGTTCGGGCTGCTGGCCGATTGCAGAGATCACCATATCGACCGCTATCGTCTTCTCGGAACCTTCCACAGGCACCGGACGACGGCGACCGCTTTTATCCGGTTCGCCCAATTTCATCGTGAGGTATTCCAGACCGGCTACACGGCCCTGTTCGTCTCCGACAACCTTTACGGGAGCGGCAAGAAACAAAAACTTTACCCCCTCGTGTTCGGCCGCCACGATTTCAACTTCATTGGCCGGCATCTCTTTGCGGGTCCGGCGGTAGACAATATAAACTTCTTCAGCCCCAAGCCGGATCAGGGTGCGGACGCAGTCGATGGCGGAATTGCCGCCGCCGACCACCGCCGCCCGCCGTCCGACCGGGATTTTCTTGTCCGGAGCAGATGCCACGGTAGACAAGAATTCGATCCCTTTCCAGCAGCCCTTCAGCTCCTCGCCGTTCACCTGCAGGGCGTAATCCTTCCAGGCGCCGACGCCCAGGAAAATCGCATCATATCCTTCCTCGCGCAGCGATTGAATCGTAAAGTCACGACCTAACCGCTGATTGGAATGGGCTTCGATACCCATTTCCAGAATGCCTTGGATTTCCCAATCCAACACCTTGTCGGGCAGGCGATATTCCGGTATTCCATAGCGGGTAATGCCGCCCAGCCTGGGCATGGCTTCGAAAATGGTCACCAGGTGTCCGAGACGGCGCAAAAAGTAAGCGCAGCTGAGACCGGCCGGTCCGCCGCCAACCACGGCCACCTTTTTGCCGCTATAGGGTGCACACGGGATTGGCAGCCGCTGGCCGGAATTCATCTCCCAGTCGGCCACGAAGCGCTTGAGCTGATTGATCGAAACGGGCTCGTCGGCGATACCGCGACGGCAGAAGTTTTCACAAGGATGCGGACAGACCCGGCCGCAGCTCAGCAACAAGGGGTTACGTTCGCGGATCGTATGAACAGCGCCTGCGAAATCGCCCATCCGGATTTGACGGATATATTGCGGGATATTGATTTCCGCGGGGCAGGTTTGGCGGCAGGGTGCCAGTGCATCGTCTTCCTCGTTGAAGTGCAGCAGGCGCTGACTCATGGTGCGCACCGTCAGGATGTGCTTCGGGCAGGCCTTTTCACACGCGCCGCAGCCCACGCACTTGCCCTCATCGACCACCGGGAAGCCTTCGGCTCCCATATGAATCGCATCGAACTTGCAAGAGCGCACGCAATCGCCCATTCCCAGACAGCCCACCGAGCAGACGCGCCGTCCACCAAACATGGCGGACATAGCGGCGCAGGTTCTGGCGCCGTCGTAAAAATATTTATCGGCGGCGCGGTTTCCACCCAGGCATTCGTTCAGCGATCGCACCGGTTCGGCGCTGCCGGCATCCACGCCCATGACGCCGGCAATATTCTTCGCCGATTCCATGCCGCCGACGATGCAGACACTCGGCGCGGCCTTGCCGGAAACCACGGCGGAGGCCGCCGCTGAACATCCGGCGTAACCGCAGCCCCCGCAATTGGCGCCCGCCATATAATATTCCACCTGAGAGATACGGGGATCTTCCCAGACGTAAAACACTTTGGAAGCTACGCTGAGCACGATTCCACAGGTGGCCCCGATTCCCAACATAACCAGAATTGCCTCTATCACAGGATCATCCTCCTTAAATGGATCATAAACGCGCTTGGCGGTCTGGCCAGCCTATCGTGGCGGTATGACAACGCCACAGGGAACAAGGTGCTCCGGAAGGTATAGGCGCGGACCAATGCCGCCGGCAGCGGAGGCCTGCGCTACACCATACCGCGAAACGCATAAAAACTCAGGGATATAATGCCGGCAGTGACCAGGGCGATGGACGTGTCTCTCAGCGGCCGCGGCACTCTTGCAAGCAGGATACGTTCCCGTATACCCGCGAAGAGGATCAAGGCCAGTCCAAAACCGGCTGCGTAGGCGAAGGACGTCAGCAATCCCTGAATGAATGTCAGCTCCTTGTCGATGTTCAGAACGCAGGCTCCCATAACGGCGCAGTTGGTGGTGATCAAGGGTAGGAAAATGCCAAGTCCGGCGTAAAGCGCCGGAATGCTCTTCTTCAAAAACATTTCCACAAACTGCACCAGTGCCGCGATGACCAGAATAAATGCGATGGTCCTCAGGTATTCGAGCTTAAACGGCACAAGGAGCAAATGATAGATAATCCAGGTAATCACCCCCGCCAGCACCAGTACGAATATAACCGCCATGGCCATGCCGAGCGCGGTTTCCATCTTTTTGGAAGTGCCGAGAAAAGGGCAATTCCCTAGAAACTGGGCCAGGAGAATATTGTTCACAAAGATTCCAGCGATGATCAGTTCAAAATATTCCATCAGCGATCTCCCGGCCTATTTGCTTGGGATCAGATTCATGAGACACAGCATCAAACCGAGGGCAATAAACGCACCCGGCGCCTGCACCATAAACCCGAAGGGTTCAAAGCTCGGAAACATTTGCGTCAGATCGAGCACCGGCCCGTCGAAAAAGGGCGCTTTCCATATGGTGATCGTCCCTTTGCCTAAGATTTCGCGAACCGCACCGAGGGAGGCTAGCGAAAGCGTGAACCCGATGCCGATCCCCAGGCCGTCGGCCATGGAGCGCACAAGACCGTTTTTATAGGCGAAAGCTTCGGCCCGGCCCAGAACGATACAGTTCACAACGATCAGCGGGATAAAGACCCCCAGGGTCAGGTAAAGATCATAACTGTAGGCCTTCATGAACTGTTCGACCACGATGACGAAGGTGGCAATGATGACGATGAAACAAGCGATGCGCACTTTGGGCGGAATGACTTTGCGCAGTGCGGAAACCAGTATGTTTGAACACAACAGGACGAAGGTCGTCGCCAACCCCATCCCGATACCGTTTTCGACAGAAGTTGATACACCCAGCGCCGGACATAAGCCCAGAACCAGGCGAAACGGCGGAACTTCAGCCCATAGGCCTTTGGTGAAATCCTGAGCTATGGATTTGGCCATAAACACACTCCTCTTTCGCTTTTGGGCATCATTTATTTCGAGCCTTGAAGTTTTTGCAGCAACTGGGGTTTGATTTCCCTGTAAGTGGCGATCACCTGCCCGGCCGCAGCGGCAACAGCCCGCGAGGTAATGGTGGCGCCACTGAGCGCATTGATTTCACCGCCGTCACCGGTCACCTTGAAGTTGCTGTTCACCGATTTGCCTTTAAACTGAGCGGCAAAGGCAGGATCGTCCTTGGCCCGCGAACCCAATCCCGCAGTCTCCGTATGCGTTGTCACGCGGACGCCGGTGACTTGTTCGGTATCGATATCAAGGGCCACGATCAGTCCGACCGGTCCGCCGTAGCCTTTGCCTTCAGATTCCATGGCCACGATTTTAGGCTTCCCGTCATACACGCCCATAAAGACCGTCTGTTCTTTATCACCCTGTTGAATTTTAAAACGGTCGGCGATCGGATCGTTGGCGGCGCCCTTGAGCAGATCGCGCACAGCGGGGCCCTTAACCAGTTCCATGATATTATTTTCCTGAATCGGCTTTAACTCGCGCTCAAGGTAGGATAAACCGCCGCCGGATACGATGCTCAAGAAGGTCAAAACCACAACCATTTTGATCATTTCACCCATATCACGCTACCTTTCCAATCGCCTTCGGCCTGATCTTGTCGATCAGCGGATTAATCAGATTGATCAATAGAATTGCCAGGATGGTACCGTCCGGATAGATCCCGATGTTGCGGATCAACATGGTCAGGATTCCACCCAAGGCGCCATACATCAGCATTGGAACCATGTTGACCGGCGACGAACTGTCGTCGGTAGCCAGAAAGATCGCCCCAATCAGGGTGTATCCGGTAAGCAGATGAAAGAGGGGCCCGGCATACCGGCTCGGATCGGCAGCATGAAACAGTGCTGCCGTTATGAATATTCCGAGCATGAACGAGACCGGGACTTCCCAACGCATGAAGCCGCGGAATGCAAGATAAATACCGCCCAGGATCAAAGCCAACCCGCAGGTGGCGCCCAGGCCGCCGACCTGACGGCCTAAAAACAGATCCAGGGCCGCATAATTCTGCTCGGCCGCAGGGCCGAATGCCTTAACCGCAACCAAGGGAAAAAGGGTTGGGAAGTTGAATTCATAATTGACCAGACGGGCATCAAAATCGAAATAGAGAGGCCAGGATACCATCAGGATGGCGCAGGCCAGTGCGGCCGGGTTAAACGGATTGGCCCCGATGCCGCCGAAAATCTGCTTGCCGATGACAATGGCCAGCAGTGTACCGGTTACGACAAACCACCAGGGCACCGTGGCCGGCAACAGCATGGCCAGCAGCAGGCCGGTCAGAGCAGCATGGCCGTCCGCGACCGAAACTGACCGCTTGGTGGCCAGATTGATGAGCAATTCCCAGATGATGGCCGTCGCAACGGATAAGCTGATCACCGCCAGCGCGGGAACGCCGTAATATACAATGCCCATTAAAGCCGCCGGAAGCGCCGCGAAGAGCGTGTTGTAATAGCGTTCGGGGACCGCGCTGCCATTATGCCAGAAGGGTGCGTGGGAGACGATATACTTCCTGGGAACATCTGCTGCAGGCTTGTTGCTGGATACCGGGTTGTCCCCTGACGCCATGGCGAGCGGGACAGTGACAGTATTCGGGCTATTCATTCTCTTCCTCCGCCGGGGTCAAGCGTGCCAGTTCGAATTTAGCCAGTTTGATATATTGAAGTATGGGGATGCGCGCGGTGCAGACAAAGCTGCACAGGCCGCACTCCACGCAGGAGAATAAATCGTACAGGTCCGCAGCGTCCTGGTACTGACCGGCCTCAAGGAAGCGCACCAGCATGTTGACCTGCACATTAGCGGGGCAGATGCGGACGCAATCGCCGCAATTGATGCAGGGGTAGTCGCTGGAAAGAATGATGTCATTCCGTCCCTGCACCATAATGGCATCCGTATCGGGCAGGATCGGCTGCGATTCGGCATAGATCGCCGTGCCGGTCATGGGGCCGCCGAGCACCAGGCGGTCGCCGTTGTTCAAAGAGATGTTCAGACGGTTGAGGATATCGGCGACCGGGGTTCCGATCCGGGCGCTGATCAAGCGCTTGCGGCCTTGTTTGTCCAGAACGGTAACGATTTTATCGACCGGAAGGCGGCCTTCCAGCACGGCCCGCCCCATCGCCGCCACAGCTTCGGCGCGCACGAACCACACCCCCGCGCTCTCAAAAGACTGGCCCTGTTCCAGCCTGCGACCGAAATGGCGGCAGTAAATCATCAAAGGCTGGGCGCCGGGATAGGCGTTGGGCATGGCAATGACATCGGCCTCAAAGTGGCCGTCGAAATTTTGAAAGCTCTCGTTGGGAACTGCCAGAACGACCGTGTTGATGCCGGTGGCCTGCTTGAGCAATGCGATGCCGCGGTTTACGGCTTCGGTGTGATGCTTGAGAACGTACAGATTGGTTTCGACCAGCAGGTCGGTGTCGCCGCCGTAGATTATAATGGTCTTGATACTTTTTCTGAACCGAATGAAGCGCGAGAGAGCCGCCCCGCCCGGGCCGGTTTCGAAGTGGCGGGCCAAGGTTTCGATATCCGGTGTCTTTTCCGTGAAAGGTGCCCAATTCTCCTCGGGGGAGAGGCTGACGGTCACGGCCGTAAATTTGCGTCCGTAATCGCCGGTGTACGAGGCAAGATCGACGATTGTTCCGGTAGCGGTGGAGAGGACGGCGCCTGACGGTTGATCGGCGTTCAGCAACTGTCCCGTTTGGACGGCGGTGCCGATTTTGAGCATGCCGGTCGGGGTCGATTCCGCCTCAAGGGGCTGCATCAGGATAACCTTGCCCGAAGCCGCTACCGGCAATGGTTCGGGGGAACCGGCGGTCATCAATTCGTATCGGAAGCACGCTTTTTTTGAATCCAGCAAAGATTTGAGTGTCATGATTAACCTATATTTTAATTTTAATGAGTCTTGACCAATCAGGGATGATCAGCTGTGCCGGTATTGCTAAAGGACATGGCATTTTGAACAGTCCTCCGACCCTGAACGCGGTCCTTTCCCGAACTGATCGTGACATCCGATGCACTGCTGGTGAAAGGCATCGGAACGTTTGGGATATTCGGCCTCTTCTGCTTCTGAAGCGTCATGGCATTCAAGGCAATATTCGGGTACGACCCCTTCCTCCGGCTGGGCAGGGTGGCATTTACCGCAACCCACCGCGTCCGTGTCGGTATCCGCGGGATGATGGTGGCAATCCCCGCAGACAAGACCGAATCCCATGCTGGACGCATGGGTTTTGTGATCGAAGAGAACCTTGCCGGCATTGGAAGCGAACATCAGTCGAATAGGTTCTTCGGGCGCTTCTATCGGAAAGGCGGCGTAGCTCACAATCGCGATCAGAAGCAAGTGGGCTGCCACAGTATACATGATGATGCGCTGCTTCTTCGAAGTCATCGGCCAGATCCTTGTTTCGCTGCTTTCGACGAAGCCGTAGGAATCCGCTTGCCACGCCGGCTTCATCCTGAAGGCAATCCTGTTCGGAATTGAAGTCGGATTCGGCGCCTTGGCAGAGCCACCGCGGCTGACGGCGTCGTCTTTCTGGTTTGTAAGGAACCACTCATCCGTGAAAAATCGAAGATTTTGAGTACCATAAGCCTTTGGGGCTTTCAAGTGTTTTGTGAGCCGATGAAATTATTGACAAAATGTTGCGACGCTGCACCGGGCGACTTCCACGGTTGATTTTCTTTCGGGCGGCGATTCTCCAGGCAGGGGCAACCCGAAAAGGCACATGTCCTTAACATTCTGCCGGCGCAAAGGGAGACGGTTGACCCGCTTAAGCCGTTTATTCGACAGAAAATTGACAGGTTCCCATAGGGTTTTATGTTCAATTTTATGGAGGACAGGCCCATATATCCCATTCGCGTGGTGGCGCACCGTACCGGCCTTTCCGTGCATGTGATCCGTGCCTGGGAGCGTCGCTATGGGGCAGTAAAACCGCAACGAACGGGAACCCAGCGCAGGCTTTATGCCACCAGCGATATAAAGCGGCTTATGCTGCTGCGCAAAGCCGTCATGGACGGCAACAGCATCGCGCAGGTTGCCGCCCTGGATGATTCCTCTTTGCGGGAATTGACCGGCTATGAACCGCACGCCGGTCCCGTTTCGCAGCCCGATCCGGAGGCGTATGCCTCGAATGCGCAATTTCAACCATCCCGATTCGTCCAGCAGGCACTTGAGGCGCTGCAGGCGCTTGAGCCTGCGGCGCTGGAACAGGTCCTCGAACGCGCTGCGGTGACACTATCCCGGCCCGTTCTGATTGAACGCATGATGCTGCCGCTGACCGAAAGAATTGGAACCCTGTGGGCCAGTGGCCAACTGAAAATCGTTCATGAACACGCCGCTTCGGCGGTTCTGCGGCACTTCCTTTGGAATATGATCAATGCGGTCGCCGCGCCTCCGGACGCGCCGGTGGCCATTGCCGCAACACTGGTGGGGCAATGGCATGAACTGGGAACGCTGCTGGCACTGCTTGCGGCTGTCGATGCGGGCTGGCGCGGAATTTATTGCGGGCCCAATCTGCCACCTGAAGAAATCGTTTCGGCCGTGGAACAAAAGCGTGCCAGAGCCATACTCATGGGCATCGGTCAGCCAGTGGACAGTGCGCAACTCAGCCGTGATTTAAGACGCCTCGTGCGCAGCAAGCCTTCTTTTTGTACGCTGCTGGTCGGGGGTCCGGGTGCCGAAGCCGTCCAAACACTTTTCGATCGGTCCGAACTGATCACCGTCAGCCGTTTATTGGATATCAAGACGAAGTTGCAGGAGTTACTGATCGTCTGAACCTTTCCGCGGTTCTTCTGCTCATGCCTCCAGTGCCTTGCCGAGAATCCAGGATCGAAAATTTGGGGGACAAACAGAGCAATGAACAAGAAAATGAGGTTGCGGTCAGCGCTACTGGCCGGCGGCTTGGGTATTTTTTTAAATGCCTGCACGCTGTTCACGGGTCAGCAGTATCGTGATTTTTCGACTTTGACGCCGCTGGAACCGGATCATATTCTGGTTCTGGGCATCGTGGGCGGAATCGAACGCTGGAACGACGACTCGCGCGGGGTGCCTCGGCTGGCCGCAAAATTGCGCACGCTGAACCTGCCGCGCGTAAAAGTGGAAACCGTCGAAAATCATCGTTTGGAACTGGCCATTGCCCTGATCATGAACGCCTTCGATCGAGACGGCGACGGGCGGCTGAGTATCGCTGAAGCGCACTCTTCGCAGTTGATCCTTTTCGGGCACAGTATGGGGGGTGCAGCGGTGGTGGCCCTGGCGGGTCAGCTGAACCGGATGGGGATACCCGTACAGCTGACCATTCAGGTCGACAGTTTCGGTCGAAGCGACGGCTGGATTCCACCTAACGTGCGGCGCGCCGTCAATTTTTTCCAGCGCGACGGTCTTCTGGTTAAAGGGGAATCGACCATAGCGGCCATGGATGAGCGGGTTACCCGGATCATCGGCAATTTCAAATTCGATTACACCGATAACCCGGTGGACATGTCCTCGCAGAAGTTTATCCGGCGTTTGTTCAATACCCCCCATGACCAGATGGCCGCCGATCCGCGTGTATGGAATCGGGTCGAGAATCTGATTGTATCGCAGTTCACGATTGCGTCTGCCGACGGATAAACAGGTCCCGAACACCATTGAAGGCCAAAAAACTGATCGCTTTCGCCGGCATGCTTTTATTTCGAAATCGCGTCGCGTGCAGAAAGTGGCTCGCGATCGAACTTCAAACGCGGGCGCGTCCCGCTTTCATCATTCGCAACGCGCCGACCTCCACGCTTCACCTCCATCCTAAAACCGTTCATTGCTTGCGGCCGTAGGGAACTTTCAATTTGTTCATCCGGTTTCGCAAGGTATTGGGATGTACCCCAAGAAACGCAGCGGCGCCGTTCGGGCCGTTGATTTTGCCGTGTGTGATCCGCAGGGTTTTGGCGATGTGGCGCCGGATCACTTCATCCAAAGGGAGCGGCTGCTCGCTGACGTTCAGCGGAATGGAGGAATGGTCCCGGTCCCGGTACTCCACCGATCCGTGTAAATAAAGGGGGCCCTGGCGTTGTTGAATCAGGGCTCTTTCCACTGCATTCTCGAGCTCACGCACATTGCCAGGCCAGGAGTGGCTGGCGAGCCGTTCGATTGCATCGGGCGCCAGGACGGGGAGGTCATGAATTCCGAGTTCAAGCGCCTTTTTGCGCAAAAAATGGTTCACCAGCAGCGGAATATCCATCTTGCGTTGGCGCAGCGGCGGAATTTCAACCGGAAAAGCATTGATACGGAACCACAAATCTTCGCGAAATTCGCCTGCGCGAACCATTTGGAGCAGATCCCGGTGGGTGGCGGCGATCACACGGATGTCCAGGCGGATAGGGGGGGATCCGCCAACCCGTTCAATTTCCTGGGTCTGCAGGACCCGCAGTAGTCGGATCTGAGCCCAGGAGGGGAGTTCGCCGATTTCATCCAGAAAGATGGTTCCCTTGTTCGCCCTCTCGAAACGGCCCCTTTTCTGTTCGATGGCACCCGTGAAAGCGCCTTTTTCATGACCGAA
>DDYQ01000014.1 GCA_002348005.1 Desulfobacteraceae bacterium UBA2230
GTCCCCCGCGTGCATCAGCGCGCGCATGGCGGCGATATCTTCGGCCAGCAGCCGATCCTTTTCGAGATGGGGGATATGCCTGCGAATGGCCGCATAGGCGGCCATGCTGCCTTCGCCCGGTTTGAGATTGGTGAAGAGGTCCAGCGCCTGAGCGGCGCAAAGCAGCTCGATGGCCACCACATTTTCGGCATTGGCGATGATGTCGCGGGCCTTTCGCGCACCGATAGTCCCCATGGAGACATGGTCTTCCTTGTNNTGGGCGATCATGAAGCCGGAATTCAGCCCGCTGTCTTTCACCAGAAAGGCCGGCAGACCGCTGAGCATGGGATTGACCAGCCGCTCGATGCGCCGTTCGGCGATGTTGGCCAGTTCGGCCACGGCGATCCCCAGAAAATCCATGGCCAGGGCGACCGGCTGGCCGTGGAAATTGCCGCCCAGCAGGAACTCGCCGCTGTCGCTGAAGATCAGCGGGTTGTTGGTGGCCGAGTTCATCTCGGTTGCGATCACCCGCCGCACGTAGTCAATGGCGTCACGACTGGCACCGTGCACCTGGGGCGAACAGCGCAGGGTATAGGCGTCCTGGATGCGCTTGCAGTCCTTGTGGCTTGAAATTATTTCACTGTTGCGGACAAGGCGCAGCATGTTGTCGGCGGCGATGGCCTGGCCCGCATGAGCGCGGACTTTGTGGATGCGTGGATCGAACTCGGTGCGGCTGCCCATGAGGACTTCCAGACTCATGCTGGCGGCGATATCGATCAATTTGGCGAGGCGCAGGGAATCCAGAACGGCCAGGGCCCCCAGGGCGGTCATCACCTGGGTGCCGTTGATCAGGGCAATGCCCTCTCCCGATAGCAGGCGGATCGGTTCCAGATTACAGCGCTTGAGGGCTTCGGCGCCGGTCAGCCGCTCGCCGTTCAGGAATGCCTCGCCCTTGCCGATCAGCACCAGCGCCATGTGCGCCAGAGGGCACAGGTCACCGCTGGCGCCTACCGAGCCTTGTTCGGGAATCGCCGGGTGAATTCCGGCATTCAACATTTCGATCAGCTGTTGCACGGTCGATCTGCGCGCACAGGAGTGGCCCAGCGCCAGTTCCCGGATCCGCAGCAGCATGATCGCCCTCACGGCCGCCTCGTCGAACAGAGGGCCTACGCCGGCCGCGTGGCTCATCAGCACATTTTCCTGCAGTTGGCGGGTGTCGGATGGGGAGATGATCACATCGCTCATGGCGCCAAAGCCGGTGGTCACACCGTAAATGGCGCGTCCCTGGCGGACCCACTGGTCGATCAGTCCTCCCGAAGCCTCCAGGCCGGAGGCGCTGTGAGGGCCCAGTTCAACCCGGGCGCCGTGACGCGCCACCGCCAAAAGGTCGGCCAGTTCAAGAGGGCGGTCATCGATGGTGATGGTCGTGTTCATAGGCATTCCGTGTCGACTTTCCGTTTCGAAGGGGACCTGAAATATATACGGGGCTTTGTGAACCCTGTCCAGAGGCCGCCAGTCGTCCTGGTTTGGAAATAAGGCCACTGCGGCGCCGCCGGCAAACGGTTTCGCTATGCCGCAAACAGGATCGCGATAAGATTCAGATATATTGAATCGGCTCCATTTGCCGTCTGCGACGCACGGCTTCGAGCAGGCCGACGGTGCCGGTCATCATGTTGTCGCCCCAGGGTGCCCCCCATTTGATCGATAAGCGGGAGCCGTCCAGCAATCTGCGTTTGGGACCTGTGGCGATGACGGACTTGATGGAATCGAATCCCACCGGCCGCCGCAGGTAGGCGCCGTGGCCCCCCTCAGCCAGAATGGCCGCATGGTCGATTCGGCCGTCGGCCAGATCGTGCAGCAAAGTTTCGAGCCGTGCAAGGGTGATGTCACGGGTGTGGTATTCGAAAAAACCTTCCAGGCTGTCTTGATGTACCACCGCCGCCACTGTATGCGAGGTGGCGATATCCAGTACCGCCACGGGATCGGGTCCGGCAGCCTGCCCGTCCTGGGCAGCGCCCAGGATGGCGGCCATCCCGCTGTCCATGACATAAACCTCCGAGGCGCCCAGCCCAGCGGCCGAAAGCGCCATACTGCGCAGGCGGTTGAAAGCCGGCGGCACCTGATCGCTTCTGAACAGCAATTCAGCCGGGCTGGGCTGTTCAGCCAGCAGGCGCTGATAAAGATTATGGCGGAAGTCGAGATGCGAAACACCCGGCGGCGGCACGCCGTGATCCTGACCGCATACGGCCACGACATCGCAGGTTAGGGGGAGTCCCAGACTGGCCAGGATCTGGATGATGCGCTCGGCCTGGATATCGGCCAGGTGGACAGGGGTGTGGGAGAAGTCGGCTGCAAAGGCTTCGAACGACTCATCGGGTACGAGGGTGAACCCCCATTCGCGAACTTTATCGAGGTTGTGGTTGAGAGTGGCCGCAGCCGAATGCGAGATCGCCACCGAACTTTCCCGAACGCGATCCAGCAGCGCCTCGGTGACCGGCCCGCCGCCCATTTCCACCCCCGAAACGGCCAGCGGGCCGCGGCTGCGTTCAATGGTCCACGCCACCTGGCGCACCGGCGAGGGCGCGACGGCCTTGAAGTGTTCGCCGGACACATCGTCATAGTGCAGAATGTCCAGGGTACCGGCGCCGATATCGAGCATCAAAAAGCGGCTCATGGATAAGATTCCTTTCTGATTCCATTCCACCCTCACGGACCGACAGGCGCTGCGCAGCGCGGCTCTCGCGGCGCAGAATTCCCCGCGGCTCGCTTAAAGCGATTAGAACATAGGAATTCTGCCGGTTTTGTCAGGTGTTTTCCGGTATTATATTGCCAATCCCGGATGCTTCCTGTTAAAGCAAAATTCTTATTAGAAGCCGACTATTCGGCGTCGGCGCCATCCAGGAGGTGGCCATGAAATGGCGGTGCATCATCTGCGGTTATATCCATGAAGGCGAGCAGCCTCCCTATCAATGCCCGGTCTGCGGCGCGCCCGCCAAGATGTTCGAGCGGCTGCCCGACGACCCAGCCGCCTCCGGGGAGCACAGATGAAAATTTACACCCGCACTGGCGACCACGGCAAATCAAGCCTCTTCAGCGGCGAGCGCGTACCCAAGAATCATGCGCGCATTAAGACCTATGGCGAAGTGGATGAACTCAATTCCGTGCTGGGAGCCTTGATCGCCTTCCTGCCGGGCGACCGCGAGTTGCTCGAGAGTCAGTTGCGGCAAATTCAATCCGACCTTTTCCAGGCGGGGGCCTGGCTGGCGACCCTGCCGGATTCACCAGCCGCCCGGCGTCTGACGCCCTTTACTGCCGACGCCACCCGGCGCCTTGAAGAACAGATCGATGACTTGCAGGCCGGATTGCCCGAACTGAAGGTGTTCATTCTGCCGGGCGGACACGCTTCGGCAGCCTGGGCCCACCTGGCCCGCACGGTGTGCCGCCGTGCCGAGCGTACGGCGATTGATCTGGCCCAGGCCGAAGAAGGCCGGGGGCTTGAGGGTTTCGGGCCGGTGCTGACCTATCTGAACCGCCTGTCGGACTACCTTTTCGTGGTGGCCCGCCACTGCAACCAGTCTGCCGGCGTTGCAGATATCCCCTGGCAGGGGCCGGCGGCCCCATGACGTCGTTTGGCAGGAGAGGGTCGTGTTGCGGCACCCCCTGAAGGCAATCCACAGAAACTGGCTTACGCCGGATACGTTCGAGCTCCGCGTTGAGCGCCCGGCGGGATTCGCTTTTATTCCCGGACAGAAGGTCCGCTTCATTCAGGAAGATATCCAGCGCGACTACACCCTGATCAACGCGCCGCAGGACGTGCAGCTGGCGCTGCTGGTCCGCCATATTCCCAACGGCCGCTTTTCGCCGCTGCTGGCCCGCGCGGATAAGACGCAGGTCTTCACGGTCGAAGGACCTTTCGGTTATTTTGCTTTCCACCCTTCTTCACGTCCCGCCATCTGGGTGGCGACCGGCACCGGCATCGCACCGTTTATCGCTTTCGCACGTTCCGGCCGGCATTGCCGCATGCTGCTGCACGGCGTGCGGGAGCCTTCCGAACTTTACTTTCGGGAAGAACTGATCCGCGCTGCGCATCTCTACACGGGTTGCATTTCCGGGGCGGATGTTCCGGCCGACTGCTTTGGCGGTCGTGTGACCGACTACCTCGAACACCATCTCCCGGCTGAAAGATGCGACTTCTATCTGTGCGGCCGCATGGAGATGATTGCCGCCGCCATGGACATCATCGACCGGAAATTCGAAGGTTCGCATGTATTCACCGAGATCTTTTTCTGATTCGTTTCAAGGCGCTGCCCCAAACCGGCCCGCCATGTTGCGCGGCTGGTCTGAACGCGCACAGGCGAACGGCTGCGCGGCGGTGCGAAAGCCGCCGATCGTGCCGGATGTTCCGGGGCGTTTCAGCATGCCTGCCGGACAGGTGCGGTCCGCTGCAACGTGTTGCGGCGCGGCGGAACGGTGAAGGCGCAATGAGCGCGTCCCCATTGGAAGCCCGCTGGGTCGCCATGGCCGGCCTTGTTTTGGCCGCCCTGCTGTGGGCTTCCTCGTTCGTGGTGCTTAAAGCGGCGATGGGGCGCTATCATCCCTACATGCTGATCTTCGGCCGGTTGATGGTGGCCTCGATCTGTTTTGTGCCGCTGTTCTATCGCCGCCGCCACCAGCGACCCCGGCCAGGCGCCCTGAAATACATTCTGTTCATGAGCCTCTGCGAGCCCTGCCTCTACTTCCTGTTTGAAGTGGCCGCCCTGCAGCGCACGACTGCTTCGCAGGCCGGCATGATCACGGCTATGCTGCCGTTGATGGTTGCGGTCGGTGCTTATCTGCTGCTGCGTGAAAAACTTACGGCGCCTGTCCTGGCCGGATTCTCCCTGGCGGTCACGGGGGTGGTCTGGTTGAGCCTGACCAGCGAGGCCACCCAGAGCGCGCCGGATCCGGTCTTGGGCAATTTCCTCGAATTTTTGGCCATGATCTGCGCGACCGGCTATATTCTGAGTGCCAAACGGCTTACGACCACCTTCGGCTACTCGCCCCTGATGATCACCGCCGTTCAGGCCCTGATGGGCTTTATTTTCTACCTGCCGCTGATCTTCCTGCCGGATATCGACTTCCAACTGCACTGGGAGCCCGAGTTTTTCTGGGCTGTTTTATACCTGGGCGCCTTTATCACCATGGGCGCGTATGGACTGTACAACTATGGCATCAGCCGGGTTACGGCCGGGCAGGCGACGGCGTTCATCAACCTGATACCGATTTTTTCAGTACTGCTGGGATGGCTTTTTCTGGGAGAGCGGTTCTCGAGTAGTCAATACCTTGCCGCAGCCATGATCCTGCTGGGTATTTACCTGAGCCAGGGAGCCGGTCGGCGCCGCTGAAGCATTTCAGCCCCGTTCGGTGGCGATTTCGATCACTCTGCCGCGTTCGAAGGTGATGAAATAGTAGTACCCCGCCAGAGGCCCATAGACCCATTCTTCAATCGCGATGTCGATGAATTGGATCTCCAGAGGGGGGCCGCATTTCTCGATCACCATGAACGCCCGATCGCCAAGTTGCACGAAATCGCTACCGCAGCGCGGCCCGCCGCTTTCCTGCAACGCCAGGGCCGGTCGGCCCGAAACGATTATCAGGGCGATCATCGTCACCAGTATTCCATAGGCCAGTGTTCTCATAGAACTCTCCTGCACGTTACTCGGGCGTTCACCGCCGGCGACATGCGGGTGCGAAAGTGTAGTTGACCAGTCCGGAAGTGGCCTGGCACTGAGCGTCATCGTGTGCAGCGGGCGGCAGGGAAGCCCGATTGACAACCTCCATATTTATTATTAAGCCCATCAAGTATATCATGCGGCACGCGGCGCTGAAAGGGAAGTGGAGCACCATGGAAATGCAGTATCGAACGGATGTGCTGGTGATCGGCGGGGGAGTCATCGGGCTGGCTTGTGCATACTACCTGGCGGCCAGCGGAAGGCAAGTGCATCTGCTCGAACAGGAAACCGTCGGCTGGGGTGCGTCGCACGGAAACTGCGGCCTGCTGTTTTTCAGCGATCTGCCGCCCCTGTGCCAGCCCGGCGCGGTCAAAGCGATCCGCCACCTTCTGGACCGACAGGCACCACTTTTTATTTCGCCGGATTGGGATTTCTCCAAATTCACGTGGCTATTGCGGTTTGCCGCCAAATGCAATCCGGCCCATCTGCGCCGGGCCGTGATCGCGCGGGCCAGTATGCTGCGGCTCTCCCATCGCCTCTATCGGGAGATGTTCGCCAACGAGCCGGTCCATTGCGATTGGCAGCGCAACGGCGTTCTGCTGGTTTACAAGGATCAGGCCGACATGGACCGCTACGCTGAAACCAATGAACTGTTGACACCCTACGGGCTGGAGGCGCAGGCGTTGTCCGGGGCCGAGGCAACGAAGCTGGAGCCTTGCCTGCGGCCGGGCATCTGCGGGGCCTGGTATCATGACATCGACAGCCACATCCGGCCTGAGAAGCTGATAAAGGCGCTGCAGGAATTGGTGCGGCGCAAGGGAGTGAACATCGACGAGCAATGCGGGGTGCGCGTTCTGGAAACCGCCGCTGGCCGAATCACGGCCGCCGTCACCGCCCGCGGCCGATACATTTGTGCTGGCCACCGGTGCCTGGACGCCGCTTCTGACCAAATCGGCCGGAATGCGGGTGCCGATTCAGGCTGGCAAAGGCTACAGCATCACCCTGCGACGGCCACAGCCATACCCGCGCATTCCCTGTTATCTGTATGGACCGCGCGTGGTGGCCACCTCGTGGCCTGATGGCCTGCGGCTGGGTGGCACGTTGGAATTTTCGGGCCTCAATTTGCACCTCGACCACGCCCGGTTGGCGGGTCTCACGCAGGCCGCTCTCGACTACCTGCGCATCCCTGCGGACCTGTCGATTATGGAAGAATGGGTGGGCATGCGGCCGATGACCCCCGACGACCTTCCGATTATCGGCCGCTCGCCGGCTTGGCCGAACCTGATCCTGGCCGCCGGCCATGGCATGATGGGGGTGACAATGGCCACCGGCACCGGGCAGTTGGTCGCCGATATAGCCGGAGGCATTGAGCCGGCCTTCAATCCCGAACCTTTTAGTCCCGCACGGTTCGGGTAAGGTTCAGCGGGCTGCTGGAACCGCATCCCCATGACCCCGGCGCTGTTCTTTTTCCATGAAATGGATCAAGCATGCCGATCTGAACTTGCAGTAGAGGTCGGGATCTTTGCACCGCAGGCAGGCGCTGCACACTTCGATTCCGTATTTTCGACAGGGGTATGTTTGCCGGTCGGCTTCATATTCATTGCAGCACGCCATTTGATGCCTCCTTTCACCTTCGGGTGCAGCTTAAGAATCCTTTTCGATGTTTTGGTTACATGATTCTGCGATCCAAAAATGACAAATATCGTGCTATTCAGGGATGGATATTACAAAAAGGTAATTTAATGTCCGCTCATGCAGGCGTGCCAAGGACACACATCCATTCGGAATAATGATGTAAACGCACTGAGGTCTGATCCCGCAGGGATGGCAGGCGATTTGCTTTTCTTTCGTCTGGACCTGGCCCGGCGTACGATAGGGTCCAGGCGAAAAAAGAAAGGAGCCGCCATGTGCCCGGATATCTTTTTGCAGGCAGGGCTATGCAGCCAGTGCGCGCGCAGCGTGGATTCCTCAGGCAGCCTGTCAGTAGACGAAGAACGTATTATCTGCAGCGAATGTTACTTGAAGATGCTTGCCCCGGATCACCGCTCTGCGATGATGGAGCTTTTCGATATCCAAAAGGGGGCGAATACGATGGACGCATTCTGACCCTTTCCATTCGCGTGTGACCCTCTCCGGGCGCATTTCCTGCCCCCTGCTGATAAGCGGTTGTATTTTTCGTCGACCCGCGGTAAGCCGGTACCTCCTGAAACGGGCCATCCACAGCGTAATGACCACTGCGGCGGCCGCTGTGCGAACCGGCCAGTCCTGGGGGGAAGGCATGCCGCGACTCTACATCCAAGAGTACACCCGCGCGCTGGCCGGAAAGACGATATGTGTTGCCTGCCGGGAAGGTATTCTGCGCGATCATTTCGAGGCTGTGCTGGACGATCTCAAATTTCTTAACCGCCATGGGCTGAAGACCGCTCTGTACCATAACATCGCCAACCGCTTCGCCAATCACAAATACTTTCGATTACTGGATACCCGTTTGCCAGAAACCCGTATCGTGCGGGTCATGCCGGAGGCCGATTTTTACAGTCATGTGCTCGACCACGAAGAACGGGCCCACAAACTGATCTTTCTGGAACGCAAAGCGCTCATCGACCAGGAAGGGCACAAGATCAATGCCGTCACCACCCAGGCGGTCCGGCAGAGTATTGGAACGTGGGGCGACTTGATCGCCAATGTCAATTTTCGCGGTGTTCTGGAGCGTATCTGTACCCGCATCGATGGCGGCCAATATGATCGTGTGCACATCCTGGCCGCCGGCAAAAACGCCATCCGGCACGAACTGTTCACCATCGAAGGACAGGGCACGTTGATCGCCAACAACTTTGTGGAGCATTTCCAGCCAGTCGCTTCACGGGGCGATATCACCCTGATCCAGGGCATTCTCAACCTCTACAAGCATCAAGGATTTCTGCGACCGCGCACAGAGGCTTATCTTACCGACCATCGTGCTAATTTCTACGTCACGCTGATCGATGACATCGTGGTGGGGTGTGCCGAAAAGAAAGTGATCGATGCTCAGACCGTTGAAATCGGAGCCCTGGCCATTTCAACCCGTTTTCGCAATCAGCGCGTGGGCGTGTTTACCATCCAGGCCTTTATCGATACCATGCGCCAGCAGGGTTTCAAAAAATGCATCTCGCTGACCAATAATCCAAGCTTGAAAAAGCTCTACCAAACCCTTGGGTTCGAACCGACCGCCCGTCCGGAGTACCGCAAACGGCAGAAAGAATCGCCCGGCGTCAGCATGTTTTTTAAAGAAATTGAATAATGATGACGGCGCCGCAGGGCTGAGGCCTCCCGCAAGCGGCATTAGAATCGGTCTTGCTTATCCGGCTGTCCGCGCCGGTATGCCGATCGCACATCATTCTTCAGGCGTGTAGATGATCACCAGGGCGGTGGTTTTTTCTCCATTCAGGCTGCGCGCCGCGTGGGGCAGGCTGGAATCGAAATAGAGACTGTCTCCAGCCTGCATGCTGATCGTCCGTTCGCCGATGCGCATTTCCAATTCCCCATTCTGGACATAGATGAACTCTTCCCCCTCGTGAATGGAATAGGTCATATCGACCACGTCACGCGTGGGAAATTCCACCCAGAAGGGTTCCATATGTTTGTCATCGATGGGACGCGAGAGGGCTTGATAGAGATAGCCGATGCAACCGGGCCGATTATGGGGGATATCGGGCAGCCGGGAACGTTCGCTCAGGGGCACCAGTGAAATGCGTAAGCCGGCCTGGGACTCCTTGAAGAAATAGCCGATGGTCACGCCGAGTGCCCTGGCGATGCGGACCAGAGTGGCGATGGGCGGAACGGTGATGTCGTTTTCGATCTGCGACAGCAGCGATTTGGAAAGCCCGGAAAGTTCCGAGACGCTCTGCAGGGTAAAATTGCGTCGATGGCGCAACTTGCGGATTTTCGCGCCGATATGGAGCGCATTCACCTCTGTCTGAATGTTCTGATCAGCATTGTGGAGTGTGTCTTCAAGTTTCAAAGTCAGCACAAACCCCATTCATCGAATTTAAAGGAATTCAACTCTATTAATGGCCGGGTTCAGTATTGTCAAATTGAATGTGGTTTCGTTTAACTTGCGCGAATCCATGACGCCGGACAATTTGCTTGCCGCTGACAGGTCAATGTGTATAGTATTTCCGCTTCAACGGGTTGCTTTTCAGCAGACGCAAAGGAGCCGGTGTGGGACGAACGATTGGGCTGGTCGTTAAAGAAGACCCCAAAGCATTGCGGCAGGCCGAGGAACTTGAGCGCTGGCTGCGCGCGCGCGGGTGCGACGTGGTACGCAAGCGCAGTGATGTGCCGCATTATGTCTCCCGGGACACCCCTCAGGCAACCGCCCCGACGGGACTTTTTTGTCTGCTGGTGCTGGGCGGCGACGGCACTTTTCTCAGCGCCGTGCGCTGGTTGGGCGAGCACCAGGTCCCTGTCTTGGGAGTGAAATACGGTGAGATCGGTTTTCTGGCCGAAGCGAACGAGGAGCGCCTGTATGCGGCCATCGACGCCGTGCTGAACAATCAGTTCAGCACGCGGACCCGCATGCGCCTCGATGTGGAGGTTTGGAATCGCGGGAACCGAGTCGCCTGTGAGACGGTACTCAACGATGTAGTGATCAATAAAGGCGCCCTGGCCCGCCTGGCCCACATCAAAACCTTTGTGAACGATGGATACCTCACGGATTATCGCGCCGATGGACTTATTGTGGCCACCCCGACGGGATCGACCGCTTATTCGCTGGCCGCCGGCGGCCCGATTATTCATCCGGCGGTGCCGGCGATTCTGGTTACCCCCATATGCCCGTTTGCGCTGACCAACCGTCCCCTGATTGTGCCCGAATCGGCCCATATCAGAATTCAGTTGGCCGAAAAGTCGACGGATATCATGCTGACCTTCGATGGACAGGTGGGATTACCCATCGATGAACATCACACGATAACCATATGTAAAGCCGCAACGCCGGTTCACATGATCACCCTGCCGGACCGCGACTTTTTCGAAATTCTCAAAACCAAACTGCGCTGGAGCGGAAGCCGCATCTGAAGACGACTTCTTGCCGGATAGCCGGTGCCTGCGTCTTCAGGGGCGGGCATCTGCATCCGTCTGCGCCGGAGGCGTTTCCAAAGGCAGATTGGGGCGGATGAAGACATTCTGCTGGAGCGAATCGACCACCCGGTCGATCTGTTTGACACCTGACCGGATCTCCTCGATACCGTCCCGGAAGGTTGTGGAGATGCGTGGTACATTTTTGCTGCCGGTTTTCCAGTAGCGAATGATCTCCTGCAAATCACCGGTCGATTTTCTGATTTCTTCCAGAATGGCGTTGACCGAAACGGCGGCCTCGTCGAAGTGGGTCAGATTCTCCTGAACCAGGTCCATGGTGGCCGGGGTTTTTTCAACGGCCAGCTTCAGGCTGTTCAGAATCTCGCCCAGTTGGCTGACCTCGGTGACAATGGTCTCCAGCAACTCCTCCGATTGCAGCAGGGCCCCCATGGGTCCCTTGCCTTTCCTCAGGTCGGCGGTAATCTGCTCCATGTTGGCTGAAATCTTCGTGAAATTGTCGAGCGAACTCATCAGCGGGCCATTGGTGTCGCTGAGTATTTCGGTTACCTGACTGATCTCCTGGATCGCTTTGACCACCATCTTGGCGGTTTTCTCCACCTCGAATTCGTCCATCAAATCGGTGAGCGACCGTTTCTCCCGTGATGGGATCTCGCCGTCTTCCGGAATCAGCGGCGAATCGGCCGAGCCCGGGATGATGGAAATGTACTCGGAGCCGATCAGCGTCGGGCTTTCGACCACCGTGACAGCGTCCTGTCGGATGCGCGATGCATACTGATCCATGATCGCCAGCTTGACGCGCACTCTGTTATTGACCAGCGTGATTTTTTTCACCTTGCCGATATCGGCCTTGAACAATTTGACCGCGGCGTTTTCCTGGAGATTATAACTTTCATTGAACATGGTGTAATAGGTGACATATTTCTCGAACCAGTCTTTACCGCGTCCGATGATCACCAGTGTGGTCATGAGCAACAGGATGACCCCTATAATAAAGGTGCCCACCACCTTTTCCAGTCGAGAAAATTCCATTTCCATTGCGCTTCATCCATTGCGGCGCCGGCCGGCCACGTCGAT
This sequence comes from Desulfobacteraceae bacterium UBA2230, assembly GCA_002348005.1. Next base: position 11,844 of record DDYQ01000014.1, read on the forward strand.
GCCGGACAGCGATTCAGTCATTGCCGGTGGCACGCCGGGTTTCGATGCAGGTCACGGTGCCATCGGTCATCAGGATCTTGCGGTTGGCGAACCGCCGAACCAATCGCCGGTCGTATGTGAGAAAGACCACCGGCATGCGCTCCGCGATCCACTGGTTGAAAAAGTCCATCAGGAAATCGAAGCGGGTGTGTCCGATGAACGTTTCCGGTTGATTCAACAACAGAATCTTTGGTTTCTTAACAATTTCGCGGACTACGATAGCCGCCTGCACTTCCAGGCGGTTCAGGCCGGCGGCGCGCTTTTCCAGAATTTCGGTGATTCCGAAGGCGGCACAAAGCCGACGTACGTCATTGCTGAGATCGATCGTCAGGTTGTTTTCGAAATAGTACCGGCTCAACAACAGATTCTGGCGGACAGTCAAATTGCTGAGCAGGGCTGCATCCGGAGCGATGTAACCGATCTGGCGTTTGTATTCAAGAAGTTCGCGGTAATTGGTCAGGTCAATGGTCCGTCCATCGAAGAGGTAGGCCCCTCCCGACGGTTTCACCAGGGTGGCCAGCGCCCGCAGCAACAAATGGGCGTCATCCGGGTTGTTCGATTCAATGGCGCAAATATCGCCATGTGAGACGGAAAGATAAAATTCGGGCAATCCGCATCCGGACCCGCTGGAGGCAATGGTGTAATCGCACAATTCAATCAGCGGCAGGGTGGCGGTCACGGAGCCGTTTCCTTCAGGCGGGTTTGAACCGGGAACCATGCCGACTTCCTGAGCGCCGGCGCCGGGCAGGCCACGCGGCCGCCGAAGGTCCGGCACATTGAGACGTTAGATATAGAAGGTGGCGGAAATAAAAACATTGATCAAGAGACACGATAAGAAGCATTCAATGGCCGATCGAGAGGTCGCTATCGGCACCTCGGTGATCCGGCGTTTCATTTCAAATCCACGGTATAGAGAAGTGACGGTTATGGCAATACCGAACAAAACCGCCTTGATGACCCCCACAAATATATCGGTGAACGTGATCGCCTTGGCGATCTGGTATAAAAAGTTGCTCATGGGAACATCGGTCACGGCCCATACGATGGCGTAGCCTCCCAGAATGGAGACCAGATCAAAGACGACGAAAAGCCCGACGATGGCCGATGTGATGCCGACCAGACGCGGCAGGCACACCATCCGGATGGGATCGAGTCCCGCCATTTCCAGGGCATCCAGCTCATGCAGCACCCGCATATAACTGACTTCAATGGTAACCGCCGTCGCTGAACGCAGGATGACCAGGAGGGCGGTGATGACCGGTCCGAGTTCGCGGACGATTAAGAGAACTGAGATGCGCCCGAAATCGTATTGACCCGATAACCTCGAAAACTGGATGATTACCATGCAGCCCACCAGAAGCGCGATGGGGATGATGACCGGCAATGCTTGCACGGCTGTAAAATAGAGCTGCTGCACGATAACGCGCCGGATGATGATCCGGCCGGATTTGGGCCGCAATAAAGCGAGAGCCAGTATCCTGTACGTGAATGCGAACAGGTTTAGAAGATGGTTTAAAGCGTGGAGGGTCTTGCGACCGATGATCCCGAGGACGCGATTCATGGCTCCCGAATCGGATTGATGTGGATACGAACCGCGGCGTGCTTTCATCGGCCGGCAAGACCTGGCCGGTGTGCAAGGAGGCCGGTGGTTGACTTCACCGCTTTCTTACAATATATTGAATTGCACGGTCAATCAATTAATAACTCAGCGAATTTAAATGAAATTAAGTCCTGTGCTCATCTTGGGCTGCGTATTGGCATTGATACCCGCATGGCTCGGCGGTGCCACCCAGGCCCATGAGGTGATCGAACATTTGCCCTACGGGCACATCAATTGGACCCGCGGTGTCCTGGTGGTGAGAGGCTGTGATGGACAGCCGGTCGACTTCTCCGAATCCGAAATCAAGACCTCTCCGCCGACCCAAACGCCCGCCCAGAATCTTCTCGACAGCCTCACGCATGTAAGAATGGATGCGCAACACAGCGTCACGGATATGATGGCGCTTAATCCGGGCCTGCAGAATAAGATCCTGCAGATGGTCGCGGCGGCGCCCATAATCAATCAGGTTCGAACCGCGGATGGCCGCACCGAAACGGCCGTGCAATTTCAGTTGACCGGCGGCTTTGCCCAATTGATGCTCCCCGGCAGCATAGAACAGGTACGGTCGATCAAACCCATAAACGGCGGCGGGGGCACCGAATCGGAAATCGATCCGCCGCGGGGCATGGATTCGAGCGCAAGCCGTGACATTTACACCGGATTAATTATCGATGCACGCGGAATCGGGGCCAAGCCTTGCCTGGTACCCATGATTGTGGATGAGAAGCATCAGGATGTATACAGCCCCGCCTTTGTGAGCCGTGAATTTGCCGTTCGGCAGGGCGTATGCGGCTATGCGCGTCAGGTGAGCGACGAGGTGACGCCGCGTGTCGGGCCCAAGCCGCTTCTGCTGAAGGGCTTGAGGACGGTGAATGAGCGGCCCAGTGATATTGTGATCAGCGATGCGGATGCTTCGCGGGTGCGAGGCGCTTCACCTCACCTGCGCTTTCTCAGGCAGTGTCGCGTGGTGATCATTCTGGATTAGTCCCGAGGATGCAATGCTGAAAAGAAGCAAATTTCTGGTGATTTGGGGGATCCTCTGGGTTACGGGTTGCGGCCCGGACACGATTCTGGTGCGCCCCGAACTGGATACACCCGCTCAGCACCTTGCCAATGGGGAGGTGTTTCTGGAAACGGGCAAGTACAACGATGCCTTCCGTGAATTCCTGCGGGCACGGGAGCTCGACCCGCGTAATGTGTCCGCGCACGTGGGCATGGGGCTCGCCGCCGGCTATAATGGGGATGTGGAGGCCGGGCTCAATCATTTAGCCGAAGCCGAATCGTACGTCAGAAGCATAGAGGATCGCACCGCGCTGAAAAAGGGTTATGAGCGGCTCAATTTGTTGATGCGCCAAAAAGATGTATCGCAGTAAATGAAAGTTGAAGATTTGGACCTGATTTGATGATACGTCCGATAAGGTCCGCTTCTTGACACTTAAAATCTACACTTAAAACTGCTGCTTCGATCCGACTAATATCGGTAATGATCGGGCTTGAAAGGTCCCTCCGCGGAAATCCCCAGATATTCAGACTGCCTGGCTGTCAGGCGGGTCAATTTAACTCCCAGGCGACCGAGGTGCAGGCGGGCGACCTCCTCGTCCAGCGATTTGGGCAGAGTATACACTTTTTTGGCATGCGCCTGGGTCGCCAGCGCGATCTGCGCCAGGCATTGATTGGTGAAGCTGTTGCTCATCACAAAGCTGGGATGGCCCATGGCGCAGCCCAGGTTGACCAGTCGTCCCTCCGCCAGGATGATGATGCTGCGGCCGGATTCGAGGGTCCAGCGATCGACCTGCGGTTTGATGTTCTCCCGGCGGCACTTCGGATTCTGTTCCAGATAGCGCATAGCGATCTCGCTGTCGAAGTGACCGAT
>DDYQ01000021.1 GCA_002348005.1 Desulfobacteraceae bacterium UBA2230
ATCGCGTCGGCCGGGTCCAGATCAGCGGCGTGACCGGCCATATGTGCGAAGATGATATCCGCCACTTCGGTAAGGCCAAGTTTCCATGGGCCGATCATCAACGACAGGATGAAGCCGGCTATCAGCACCCCAACAGCGATGCCGATGGCAACGACTGCAACCAGCCGGGGCCTGCGCCGAACGGGGTCACCTGCCATAAAACAGGCCCCCTAGGTAGTTCAGACTAGCCACCGCAAACTGGGAAGACGCCATGAGATAGACGTTCGGAATGCTCTCGATGTTCCGCTCCCGCACCGCCTTGGCGGTGTGGAGAATCTTGTGCCCGAGCAATTCCTGTTCCAGCCCGCTGTTTTCGGGTACGACAATGATGTCCGGGTCCCATTTCAGCAGGGTTTCGTAATCGACCTGCTTGAAAAACCGGATCCCCTCGGCAGCCGGAATGTTGACGACCCCCAGCAGATCGCACAAGGAATCGAAGGTACTGTTCGCCCCGGCGACATATCCGTGATGCCCGTAATAGACTACGCGGAGCTTTTCGCCACCGCTGCGAGCTCGGGCAAACTCCTGAATGGCAGCGATATTCAGATCCATCGTTGCCACCAACCGGCGGGCGGCCGCCTCCTCGCCGATGATCCTGCCGAGGATTTCTATCTGTTCCTGGATGCTCGGAATATCCCCGAAGAAGCCAACTTCCACGAAGGGCACCGCGGAGAGGCGCAGACGATTCTTGAATTCCTCGCTCGAATAGTAGGTGGTCAGGATGAGGTCGGGGCGCAGACCGATGACCACCTCGGCATCCTCGCTCGCGTAGGTATCGGGAAAGCCGGCCAGTTCCTCGGCAATGAACGAATACTCAGGATTAAGGCTGCTCCGATGCACCGCGCCAATATGCTCCTTTGGCGCAATGGCCCAAAGGATCTCAGTCAGTCCTACCGCGTGGGGAATTATGCGCCTTGGTTTATGCGGGAGGCGAACCTCCTTGCTCATGCGCTTGAGCGTGCCTTCGAGCATGTTCCATTCGGTGTAAGCGTATTCGACGGCTCTGGGGAATTTGCCCGCTTCCGCCGGCACCCGGGAATCCCGCAGGGACTTCATCAGGCCGGTCATCTCCACGGGAAACTTCTCCCCCTGGCCAGCAATGGGGCCGGCAAACGCGCTGTCCCGGGCCACAGTGGCAAGACAGACCAACCCCAGGGCAAGCAGGCCGGTCAACCAGTGCCGCGGATCAATAGAAAAGCAGCGAGATGCCCCGGGCCGTATGCCCTTCCTCCACATGAACATCGAACACCTCATAAATATTTTTCTTGGAGAAGGCCTGACTGACCGATCCGTGAAAGAATACCCGCCCTGATCTCAGCATGGTAATCGTGTCGCTGAATCTTCTCGCCAGATCGAGATCATGCATGTTCATCAGAATGGTCTTGCCGTCATCCCGCAGGGATGTCAACAGCTTCATGATTTCCAGCTTATGCCGGATATCGAGGGCGCTGGTCGGTTCATCCAGCAGGATAATGGGAGCTTCCGTTGCCAGCGCCCGGGCGATACTGACCAACTGGCACTCCCCTCCTGAAAGCTCATTGATCAACCGCTCCTTGAACTCTGCGGTTTGCGTAATTGTCAGGGAGTTTTCGATGATTGCCTCGTCTTTCCGGCCAAGCCATTGCAGACGATCGAGGTGAGCGTGTCTCCCCATGGCGACGAAATCGTTGACGCGAATGGAAAATTCCACACGCGTTTCCTGAGGAACCAGAGTCACTTGTTTACTCAGGGAACGCCGATCGAACGAGCGATGGTCCTTGCCGCCGATGAGAATTCTCCCGGTCTTCGGCTCCCAGATGCGGCAGATATTCCTGAGCAGGGTCGACTTTCCCGCCCCGTTGGGCCCGATGATGCCATGGATCCGGCCGGTTTCGAATTCGCAGGTGATCTCCTGCAGGATTTTCTGGTTGCCGAAGGAAAACCCGAGGTTTTCGATGCGCACCGGCGATTGGCTGGTCATGGCTCAAGTTGTTCATGGCGAAGCTTCACATGCCACGCCAGCGGCAGAAGGAATTTGGCAGAGACCGCAAGCAACAGCCCGATGGCAATGAGCAACACAATGGGCGGCGCGGCCAGGTTTTGAAAATAAAGCCCGACGATGGCCGTGGTTCCCCATAGAAAGACCATACTGACAATCAGGTTCATATTGACCGACATTGCATAAATGCCCCAGAAGTTTCCAGAAAAATGGGCGAATTGGCCGTGACGTATCTTGATTTCAATCATCCTGAACCAGATCCGGCCCTCGATGATTTGCGCAGTTCCGCTGCAAAGATGGTGAAACAGGTAAAGCACGATCAAAATATATTTCTTCCACGCCAGAGACCCGAAAACCGCTTCGAAAAAAGGCGGGAAACAGAGAACCAGCAAGATGGCGCCGAGAGCCTCCCCGACACCCACCAAAAAAAGCCCCCGGATCAGCTTCTGCGCTTGCAGGTACAAATTCCTGATCTTTTCGACATGGTCGATGAACGAGGATACATTGGCATTGCTGATGACGACAATACCCGGATAGGTATATTTGGTGACCACCCCCATGATGGCGGCCACCTTGTATTCGCTTTCCGCCATATTGAACATCGTATAGAGGACTGCACCCTCGAGAATGCTCTTGCCGATATTGAACAGCAGGGTTCCTATCTCGCCGAACCGGTAAAATGGTTCGGCGCAGACCGCCTGGGCCCATAACCGTATCCGGCAGGCGAAACTGCGCGGCTGATCCGATGAGAGGTCGAACCTGCCCATTTCGCTGCCACTTTGCTCATCCATCAGGCTACCATCTGTCGGGAAAGCAGCGGTACCATGGCGTTATCGGCCAGCATCACCGGATCGCTGCGGTCGGATCCTGAGACCCTCTAAAAACAAGCGTAAGAACCAGGAGTGTCCTTACGCTTGCCGGAGAGAGTCCGGGCCGCAAGCGGCCCGGACTATTTGACACTGTGCGGCCGGTCCCATTGAACCGGCCTTGTCCAAGCTACATCGTCTTCAGAATCTTCACAGTTGCTTCCGCGCCCTTTTTCGGGTCTAGCCCGGTCACGGAAATCCCCGAGACTACTTTGGTCTTGTCATGGTCCATGCCGCCCTCTTTCCCCCAAATTGTCTGGTCGCTCTTGGAGATATAGGCCGAGAAGGCGTTCTGTCCCGAGCCGGGGCGCTCGCCGATCAGATGGACGATGATCTTCGCTTTAGCGGCGTCGCCATCGCCGAAGAGGGTCTCGCCACACTTGTAGCCGGCGCGGACCCGGCCGCCGGTCACCACGATGTTCTGCTCGTTGACCGTGTAGCCGGCCGCTTTGAGTTGACTGCGCAACTCGTTAAGATACGGCAACAGGTGCCCCTCCTTCATAATCGCCTTGGCATTCAGACCATCGGAGATGACGATCTGCACGTCGGGGACCTTGCCGCCCCAGGCCTTCTTCATCTTGTCGAGGGTGGCCACCGCCTCCTTGCTGAGCACCTCGCCTTTGGGCGGGGCAGCGATGTAGTTCTCGCGATCCGTCGCCTGGGTTTTGATCGACACGGCGTTGGGGATCGTCCGAATGAAATCGGCGGTCATTTCCGTCCACAGGGCGACCTTGGCATCGTCGTATCCCGCATGGATCGCTTTGTTGAGTTCGGGGTTGAGATCCCAGATGTTCTTGCCGTAGCCGATTGCCAGAGGAACGCCGCGCGCCTGGACTTCCGCGGCCATCTTCTTCCCTTCCGCCATGATCTCCTGCTGCGGCCGGGTGTCGCCTTTAGCCAGGCGGAACTGGTAGTAGACCCAGACCGGGTCGCCGAAATGCTCGGTCGGCTTGCCGTTGGCGTCGATAACCTTGATCCGCTTGAAGAAGTCCCACATCGCATCATTTACCTTGAAACCGAACTTCTCACGCAGGCGCACATGATCCTGGTACT
>DDYQ01000182.1 GCA_002348005.1 Desulfobacteraceae bacterium UBA2230
CGATGAGCCGACCACCGGTCTTGACCCGATCCGCAGAAATGCAGCGCATCAGATGATCGTCAATCACCAGCGTCGGTTCGGTTTTACCGGGGTGATGGTGAGCCATGAAATTCCTGATGTATTTTACATTTCCCAGCGCATCGCCATGCTGGACGAGGGGCGTATCGTATTTCAGGGCAGTTGCAGCGAAATCCATCAAAGCGACCATCCGACGGTACGTGCCTTTTTGGCCAGTCCCCCGTCAGATCATGTTTGCAGCGGTCCAGCGACATAAAGCCAATCTGAAGGCTCTGGAGGGAGCATGAAAAAAGGAACCGTTGAGACCACCGTGGGCGTTTTCGTTTTGATCGGTATTCTATGTGTCGCCTATTTGACGATCAAATTGGGGCGGATGGAATGGTTCGGCGACGATTATTATCAGTTGGACGCGTTCTTCAATTCCGTTTCAGGGCTCAAGACCGGGGCGGTGGTGGAGATGTCGGGCGTCACGGTCGGAAAGGTCGATGCGATTTCGCTGGACCAGAATTCACGGATGGCCCGTGTGCAGCTGAGAATCCGGGAAGACCTGACCCTCTATGATGACGTCATCGCATCGATTAAGACATCGGGGCTGATCGGTGATAAGTATATCGCACTGTCTCAGGGCGGGTCCGGTCAGCCGATCGAACCGGGCGGGATCATATTCGATACTGAATCCGCTCTGGACATAGAGGAGTTGATCAGCAAATTCGTATTCGGCAAAGTATCGTAGAGAGGGGTTGACGTCCATTGCCGGNNCGATGTGGTCAGGATATTATATAGGGTCTGGTCACATTCCGGCCGTCTTCGCGAATCATCCTTCGTCGCGCACAAACCGGTCGTTCTATTCCATTGCAAGGAGGATTCATGTGGATTAAAGGATTCATTCTCACCATCATGGCCACGCTGCTGCTGGGTCAACTCATGCCGGCGGCCGCTGTCGCGGTGTCGCCCACCGACACCATCAGGGGTTCGATCGACCGTATCGTCACCATCCTTAACGACCCGGCTTTCGCCGCCCCGGAACAAAAGGCGACCCAGCGACAGCAGATCTGGGAAGTTGCCAGACCGATGTTCGATTTCGAGGAGATCAGCCGGCGCACGATCGGGACCGACTGGCAGCGTTTTACGCCCGATGAGAAGAAACGGTTCGCAGATGTTTTCGCCCGATTTTTGGGCAACACTTACATCGATAAACTGCAGAGCGAGTTTCAGAATGAAAAAATCACCTTTCAAAATGAACTCGTGCGCGATACACAGGCCCTGGTACGGACGCAGTTGATTCGCCAGGGCGCTCAAATCCCCATTGATTATCGTATGAAAAGCGAAAAGGGCGAGTGGAAAATCTACGACATTCTCGTAGAAAACGGGGTAAGTCTGGTTAAGAACTACCGGGTTCAGTTTCAATCCGCCCTTCAGAAAGAGACCCCGGCGCAGTTAATCGAGCGCCTGCAGAAGCGACTGGATGAACCGGGTTCGGGTTTTGTTTCCGACTGACGGCATTCTCTGTTTTCGAATGGATGGGAAATGAAAAAAGGCTTTCCGGTTCTGCTGCTTATGGCGGCGGTCCTGGCATTAGGAGGGTGCGCCGGTCAGCAGGCCGTCGCCACCCAAACCCCCTCAGACGATCTGACCGGGATAGAACCCATTGCAGCGGCCGGGGGGTCTTCTGAATTGACCCCCGAAGAAGAGGCCCTTTTAGATGATGACTGGGACGCCGAGGAGAGCGACGACTACATGGTGGCCGATCCTCTGGAGGGGTTCAATCGGGCCATGTTTGCGGTGAACGACCGGCTCTACTTCTGGTTACTCAAACCGTTCACACGGGGCTATCAGGCGGTCATCCCGCTGGAGGTGCGTACCGGCGTTTCGAATTTTTTCACCAATCTGACGATGCCCATCCGGGTGGTCAATGGACTGTTGCAGTGCAAACCCGGGGTTGCGGGAGCCGAACTCGTCAGATTCATGTTCAACACGACCGTGGGCGTCCTTGGATTCGGTGATCCGGCCGGGCAATTTGCGTCCCTCAACCCCGATCCTGAGGACTTGGGGCAGACCCTGGGTCATTACGGTTTGGGTGACGGATTTTACATCGTCTGGCCGGTGCTCGGGCCATCGACCTTGCGCGATTCGGTGGGAGATTTGGGAGACCGTTTTCTCAGCCCGATCACCTATGTCGATCCCCGGGAAGCCTCTCTGGGCCTGAGTGGCTATAAGATGGTCAACACCCTTTCCTTCCGCCTGGGCGATTACGAGTCGCTCAAGCAGGCGGCGCTTGATCCCTACGAAGCGCTGCGCAACGGTTATATCCAGTTGCGCCAGGCCAGGTTGAAGAGATAGTTCAGCGGCTTTTTTCGACCGCCCTGGTCAACCGACCCATCATTTCGCCCGCCGGACCTAAAAGCGTCGCATCGCTGATCCGGCTTAAGGGTGTTTTCTCAGGATTGATTTCGATCAGAAAGGCACCATTGCGCTTGGCAATCGCCGGCAGATAGGCCGCGGGTTCCACTGTCGCCGACGTGCCGATGACCAGCATGACGTCGCAACCCGCCGCCAGTGTCTGCGCCCGTTGCAGGCACTCCACGGGAATGATTTCTCCAAACATCACCACATCCGGTCGTAAAACGCCCCCGCATCCGCACCGCGGCGGCAGAGTGGCGAGTTTCAGATCACTCGCGCTGCAGCGCCGACCGCAGGCCATGCAGCGTTGAACGGCGAAGCTGCCGTGAAATTCCACTACCTGCCGGTTGCCGGCTTTTTGATGTAAGCCGTCGATGTTTTGTGTAATTACCGCATAAAGCGTTCCCATTTGCTCCAACTGGAAGAGGGCGCGATGGCCCGCATTGGGGGCAGCGCGGTCAATCACCTGCTTCAATTCTTTGAAAAGTACCTGCCAAACTTTGCCGGGATTTTGTTCCAAGGCATCGATATGGGCGTACAGCATGGGATCGATCTTTTCCCAAAGCCCGCCGGGGCCGCGAAACGGCGGTATGCCGCTTTCGACCGATATCCCCGCACCCGTCAGGGCGACGGCGCGCCTGGCGCGGCACAAATAACGGGCGGCATCTTCAAAAGCGTTGCGCATTGAACACTCTGAGGGAAAGCGTAAGGCAGGTCAAGGATGAGGCGGATGCAAAATTTTGGAGGCTGCATACAGAATTCGTCATCTGCAATTCCTGTCCGGTACTCAGCGCCCGGAAATCAGCTGCCGGCCTCACACTTCGAAGGTCATGTCGGCACCCACGGCAAAGCAATCCAGTCGCCGGCCTCGCCTTTCAATGATGTTGCGGCATGCGGCGACCATCTCGTCCACTTCGGCGTCGGTGCGCTCCTGATTCAGGTGGAAGAGCCCGAGCTGTTTGATTTCGGCTTTAAACGCCAGATCCAATGCGTCCACGTAAGATGAGTGGCCCCATTCGATCAGCAGCTTGTACTCCTGCGGGGTATACTCGGCATCGTGAAAGAGCAGGTCGGCCCCCTGGCAGAAGGTGAGATATTCGGCCGATGGCAATCCGCCCGGGTGCACAAAACCCAGTTCGTTGTCGGTGAGGAAGACAAACGTTTTCCCGTTCTCGACGAATTTATATCCTTTGCCGGCATTGGGATGGCTGATCTGGATAGGGAAAATGGTAACCGATCCGATCTCGAATTTTTCAGGATGATCTTCTTCGTAAACGATTCTGGCTTTCAGATCGGAGAAGCGCACGGGGAAATTGGGGGGGGCCATGATCTTGGAGAACATGCTTTCCATGAAGCGCTTGTGAAAAGGTCCCCGATGCATTCGGATTTCGGGGTGCTCCAGGAACAGAGGTTTGAAAAAAGGAAACCCCATAAGGTGGTCCCAATGACCGTGGGTGATGAGGAAGTGGTAATTGTAAAGGCCTTCTTTGATGAGCTGGTTGCCCAGTCGCCGGATACCGGTACCGGCGTCCACGATGATGATGTCATCGCTTTCGGTTCTGATCTCCAGGCAGGTGGTATCGCCGCCGTAGCGTATGTATTCTTCGCCTGAAACCGGAATGGATCCCCTCGACCCCCAGCACCGGATTAACATCAGCCACATCCATCTCAACGTCGCTGCCCGTAGGTCACGGGCGATTGGGTGCGGCGTTGTTTTTCGCGTTGCGCTTCAATCCAGCCGTTTCGGCGTTATACCCCCAGAAAGTGAACCAGGTATCTTCCCGGGACCAGCGGCGCAGGATCACCGCCGCCCGTTCCCGCAGCAGCGCTTCGATCTGTCTGGCTTGGCTGCGGAGCAACCCCGATACTATAAATTGGGTATGTTTCTGAAATCGCGGCGAAACAATCAGTTCCCCCATCACCGCATAGTGAATATTGGATACCATAAGGTCGCAAGCTAAGTCTATATAATTCTTGGCATTGCCTTGTACCACCACGATCCGGTCGGTCAAGTGGTTGAGTTTTACATTGCGCAGCGCCGTAACGGCCGCGAGGCGGTTCAAGTCCAGGGCCACCACCTGTCGGGCGCCCAAATGGGCCGCGGCCATCGCCAAAAGACCGGTGCCAGTACCCAGATCGAGGACACGGGTCACCGGCCGATAATCGAAAGCCTGTTGAAGCGCATCGAGACAATCGCGGGTGGTGGGATGGGTGCCGGTGCCGAATACAACTCCGGGGTCGAGCCGGATCGTGTCGGTCGGTGGGGGTGTCGGAATAGGATGCCAGGCCGGGAGTATGGTGAGTCGCCCCACCGTCATCGGTTCGATGGGGCCGCCGTGCCACTGCTCGTAGCTCATTTCATAGCGGTCCTCCAGTTTCAGATGGGGTTGCCGCCTCAGGAGCCCGGTGATCTCGGTTTCGGCCGGCTGGTGGAAAAAAAGGAAGGCATCCTCTTCCTCCTGCCAGTCGCCGATGAAAGCGTCTGCACAAAACGCCGGATCCGACCCGACCCGGCCCTTCACATAGTAGATATAAAGATCGCCGTACGGCGCTTTGGGGCGGCCGCTCACTTGGCGGCTTGGTCAATGTGCCACTGCATGGGATCGATCAGCTCGAACCCCAGTTCCCGGAGCTTCTTTTTGATCCTGGCGACATTGTTGGTCAGGAGGTAAGGGAAGACCGCGCGTTTGTTTTCTTCCCAGTGGCGCGCCACCAGTACGCTGCCGAAGGAAATGTTCTCCGCGGTGATGGCGTCGACGATCTTCTTGAGCTGCCCCACCTTTTCCTCTACCATGATCCCCAGCAGGGTGCCCGGCTGGCCGATGCCCATTACGTTGATGAAGGCGCGCAGCAGGTCGTGGACCGACAGAATACCGACCAGAACGCCGTTTTCATCCACCACCGGGAACGCTCCCACCTTTTTCTCCTGGATCAGCAACAGGGCATCCTGCAGCGTATGGGTGGGGGTGATGGTCATGGGATCGGGCGTCATCACATCCGACACCCTCAACTCGGCATACAATGCTTCTTCACGGGGCTCGCCGGGGCCTTTAGTCAGGTGAAAGGGCAGGGCGCTGCGGATATCCCGGTCGGTGATGATGCCCACCACCCGCTTGTCGGCATCCACCACGGGCAAATGGCGGATCTGCTCTGAACGCATCAGCGCCATGGCATCCAACAGACTGGTTTCGGTGCGCACGGTGATCACATCTTTCTTCATGGATCGAACGACAAACATGGCAGTCTCCTTTAAAGGCCCGCGCAGGTGCGCGACTATATGCCCAGCAGGATTCTTGTGTGGTTGGCCGCCAGCACGGGGAGTTGCTCAAGGCAGTACCCGCCCTCCAGCACGGAGATCAGGCGGCCGCCGGTATACTGCTCGGCGATTTGCATAAAGCTTCGCGCCATTGCCGAGAACCCTTCGGTGGTCACCTGCATGTCGGACATATCATCATCCTTATGGGCATCGAAACCGGTCGAAAGCAGGATCACTTCGGGCCGGAATGTCTCCATCGCCGGCAGCAGATCCTTTTCGACATGGTGTTGGTACTCCTCATCCCCCTTGCCAGGCAGGACCGGGGAGTTTTTGGTGAAGCCGTATCCATCTCCACCGCCCTGCTCAAATTCGCGGCCTGTGCCGGGATAGGCGAACGAGGGATGCTGGTGGATGGAATAGTAGAAAACGGAAGGATCCTTCTCGAAGATGTGCTGGGTACCGTTGCCGTGATGAACATCGAAGTCGATGATGGCCACCCGGGCAACATGCCACTCGATCTGAAGGTACCGCGCCGCGATGGCCACATTGTTGAAGTAACAGAACCCCATCGCCCGATCGCGCTCTGCATGGTGCCCCGGAGGGCGCACCGCGCAGAAGGCGTTATCGATCTCACCGTTCATGAGCAGCCGAATGGTCCCCAGAATGCCGCCTACCGCAAGCTTGGCGATTTCAAATGTCTGGGTGCACATCTGGTTGTCTTGACTGTCGAAGGTGCGGTGCCCCGCCAGGCACACCTCTTCGAATCGGCGGATGTACTCCGGGGTATGAATCGTTTTAATCCACTTGAGATCGACCGGCTCTGCCGATATGGGTGTGAGGTGCGGCAACAGGCCGGCCTGCTCGATTCCCTGACGGACCATCAGCAGCCTTTCGGCCATTTCCGGATGATACGGTCCGGTGTCGTGGAGCAGGTACTGCTGATCGTACAGAAACCCCGTTCTTTTCATATACTGCCCCCTGGTTGTATTCGTCCCTGCGGGTGTCCGGCAGACGGCCGCTTCCCCTATCGGTCCATCGGGGCGGTGTCAATGCGGGTGCGTCAAGCCACGATCTTGTTGAAGATCTGGAAAGCCGCCCGTACCGCCGCATTGTCCTCATCGAGGGCGATGGTCGGTTGACCGTTCAGGTCATATCGATAAACCGATTCATCTTCCGGAATGACTCCCGCCAATTCCAGTTCATTTTCCTCGAGGATGGCCATCACCTCTTGCGGTAGATCGGATTTGGCTTGATTGATGATGAGATAGCTTTTGCCCACGCCGATCTTCAGTTCGCGCGCCAGCTTGTCGATGCGCAAGCCCGCCTGCAGCCCGCGGCGCGAAGTGTCGGTGACGATCAGCAGCAGATCCACATTTTTGGTGGTCAAGCGGCTGATGTGCTCCATACCGGCCTCGTTATCCATTACCACATAGCGATAATTGTTCACCAACCGTTCCAGAAAGCCCGCCAGCAGGGAGTTCGCCGCACAGTAGCAACCCGCTCCTTCCGGCTGACCCATTACGATGAGGTCGTAACTATCGTGCTCCACGACAGCCTCTTCCAGCCGCATGGACATAAAAACGTCCTTGGTCATGCCGGAGGGCACTTCGCCCTTTTTCATCTCCTCGCGAGCCTGGCCCAGGGTGTCGGTGACCGCTAATCCCAGAACTTCATTGAAGTTGGCGTTGCTGTCCGCATCTACTGCCAGGATGGGGGTCTTGCCATGGGCTACAAGATATTTGATCAGCAACCCGGCGACGGTCGTTTTTCCTGTTCCGCCTTTGCCTGCCAGTGCAATGTGAAATGCCATAGTATGAATTATACTCCTTTTGCAGCGCCGCGGCATGCGCGGGCGCTTGAATAGGGGCCGTCCGGCCCGAGTCGGTTCAAATTAGGAGAGATCGCGCTTGCCGTCAAGCGCCTTTTCGGGTTGAGAGTTCAACAGGTCAGCAACCCATGCACCCTCAAACTCCACCGGCTGACGCGAAACACGCTGAACGCGAACATCGGGCTGAACCCTGAGCTTGCAATCGCCCTAACCGTGTGTTACCAATTTCAACTGGATTAACCTATTAACAACAAAGATTATTTCGCCGAAGAGGAGAATTCACCATGCTCGAAACGGTCAAAAAAAGCATGCTGGCCGGAATCGGTCTGGCGCTCAAAACCTGGGACGAGGTTGAAGCCATAGTTCAGGAGCTGCAAAAAAAAGGCGAAATGTCCGAAGCCGAAGGCCGCAAATTTCTGTCTGAGATCCAAAACCGGTATGAGGAAACCCAGGAGAAGCTTGAAAAGCGCGTCGATCAGGCGGTCAAAGACATCCTCAAAAAAGCCGACATCGTGACACATGAAGACTTAAAGGAGTTGAAAAAAGAAATTCGTGAACTCAAGAGCGTGGTCAACACGATGACCGGTACCGTGGTCGGCAAGGTGTGAGGGATCGGCTTGCAAGCCGCCAACCCAGTCACCTTTCACTGTCTGCCCTCACGCATTAGACCGGCAGGAAGCGTCTGTCCGGTCGATCCGCGCGACCATTTCTGGGAAACTGCATGATCAGCATCCGTAAAATCGGCGTACTCGGGCGGACCTATCGCCATTTGAACCGTTATCGCCAGATTTTGGGTGTACTGTTCCGCTACGGTTTCGGCGACCTGGTCGATACGCTCAAAATCGAACAGTACATCGAAATCGGCTTGAAGATGATTTCGCGCAAGCGGCGCGAGCGGATCGAAAAGCTTTCGCGCAGCGAGCGGGTGCGCATGGCGCTGGAGGAGCTGGGCCCCACCTACATCAAATTCGGTCAGATTCTCTCCACACGGCCGGACCTGGTCTCGGTCGAATTCATCAATGAATTTTCCAAACTCCAGGATAAGGTGCCTCCTTTCGGCTACGAGGAGTTCAAAAATACCATCGAGTTCGAACTGGGGCAGCCGGTGACGGCCGTTTTCGCCGAATTGAACCCGCAGCCGCTGGCCTCGGCATCGATCGGGCAGGTCCATCGCGCCCGACTGCACAATGGGGACGAGGCGGCCGTCAAAGTCCGCCGGCCGGGCATCGAAAAGATCGTCGAGGTCGATCTCGAAATCATGCTTCATCTGGCCACGCTGATGGAGAAGCATATCGAGGAACTGGCCCTGCACCGGCCGGTCAAAATCGTCGAGGAATTCGCACGCACCATTGCCCGCGAGATGGACTACACCGTCGAGGCTGCCAGCATGGAGCGTGTTGCCGCTCAATTTCTGGGCGACCGTTCGGTCTACATACCTCGCGTCTACCGTGATTATTCGACCGCCGTCGTGCTTACGAGCGAGTATATAGAGGGCATCAAGGTCAGCAAGGTCGAGGCGCTGTGCGAATCGGGCTACAACTGCAAAGTGATTACCGAAAGGGGTGCCGACATTCTGCTCAAGCAGATCTTCGCCTTCGGTTTCTTCCATGCCGATCCGCACCCCGGAAACATCTTCGTGCTTCCGGGCGAGGTGATCGGTCTGATCGACTTCGGCATGATGGGATCGGTGGACCGGGGTACGCGCGAAGTTTTTGTGGGTCTGGTGGACAGCATTCTGCAGCGCGATGATCCCCGGACCGCCAGGATTCTGATGGACATGACCGATTGGGACGAGGAGCCCGACGCGGTTCAGCTCGAGAAGGATGTGGCCGATTTCGTGGCCCGTCACTTGAACAAACCGCTGAAGGAATTGAATCTTTCGAAATTGTTGCAGCAGATCCTCGAGACGGCCACCCGCCACCGCATGCGCGTCCGGCCGGATATCTTTTTAATGCTCAAGGCGCTGGCTCAGATCGAAGGTTTCGCGCGTTCCCTCGACCCCGAATTCGATATGCTCGGAAAGGCCGCACCATTCATCCGCAATGTGAAACGCGCCCGCCTGGCGCCCGGCCGGGTGGCCGATGATATCGCCCATCTGATCGAGCAGGGCTATACCTTTCTGACCGATTTTCCCAAGGAGCTGCTGGAGATCAGCCGCTCGCTGCGGCAGCGCAAACTGGCCATCACCCTGGTGCTCAAGGATCTGGATAAAATGCTGCATACCCACGATCAGATCAGCAACCGCTTATCATTCAGCATCATCATCGCGGCCCTGATCATTGGTTCCGCCCTGATCGTGATCTCCAACATGCCGCCGATGTTCTACGGCATTTCAATGATCGGCCTGATCGGCTTTCTCACCGCCGCCGTCCTCGGGATCTGGCTGCTGATTGCCATCATCAAAAAAGGACGCCTCTGACGGCCTCGGAAAAAGCCATACCGGTGCTGCGCTTCATCTCGTGATCGCTGCGGCGTGCAGGAAGTACGCCTCGCAACCCGCGTAAGCGCTTCCTGGAAGTGGTGGCTTTACCGGCGTCGTCGCGGGAAAATTTAAATCTTCTTGATTACCAGGCGATCAGCGCTGTCAGCCAGAGGATCAGCAGGATCACCAGCCAGGCGCCCGACAGACCCCAAAGGAAATTTTTCCACTGCAGCCCAAGGTAGCGCTGAGAGCTTTGGACGATCCAGGTCCAGTTAAACGCCAAATGCAGCGGCAGCAGTATGAACAGCGACAGCGAGAGGTACAGGTGCAGGTCGCCCCAGGCGTGCCGGTTCAGGCCCAGAAAAAATTCCTGTCCGCCCCGCCCGCGCGGGATGATAAATCCCAGCATCAATCCGAGCGCCGCGATGGTAGATACAACCGAAAACAGGGCGACGTCGATACCATACTTCAATGCGTTCTTTTTCATTGGGACCTCCGGAATCCATCCCCCGCCAGAGGGGGCTTTGCGTCAGCAGCGTTACCCCATCACGACCCTTGCAGCAATGAAATTTGACAAAAGTTGACAGGCTACCTAATATCGCTCTACAAAAAGGTGAACGGCCGACACAGGCCGGGCCTGCCCTTGCTGAACGGAGTCGATTGAATTCGGTGCCTTTTCACCTGGTGTTCAGTTCAGTTCCCTTGGATAAAAATCGTGAGTGACAGCAACCGTGGCGACGCGCTGAGACTGGTGTTCATTTGCCTGCCAAGGCCTTCGTCCAATTAACGGGGACACCCCAAGCAGCCGCGAAAGATAATACTGCATGCCGACGGTCTCCGATGCCGCAGCCCAGTCACCATGGTCGCCGGGCATACTCAGCCTGGCGGTGT
>DDYQ01000171.1 GCA_002348005.1 Desulfobacteraceae bacterium UBA2230
CCCACCAAGCCGATCGGACCGGTTTTCAGTGAAGCGCAGACCAGGCGACTGCCCTACCCCACCCAAAAGACCGCCAAAGGCTACCGTCGGGTGGTCGTATCGCCGAAACCCGTCACGATCGTGGAAAAACGGGAAATCCGAAAGTTGATCGACATGGATTTTATTGTGATCTGCTGCGGGGGGGGCGGAATTCCAGTGATCCGCGAGGGCCGGCGCTTCGAAGGTGTGGACGCAGTCATCGACAAGGATCTTGCCAGCGCCAGATTGGCTCAGGAGGTTGGGGTGGATATCTTTATCATCGCCACCGATGTCGATGGCGTGGCCCTCAACTACGGAACCCCCCGGCAGCAGATGCTCAGCCGGATCAGCCTGGCCCAAGGGCAGCAATATCTGGAAGAGGGCCATTTTCCGGCCGGATCAATGGGGCCCAAGGTCGAAGCCTGTATGGAATTTATCCGCAACGGCGGAAAGAAGGCGGCGATCGTCCATCTGACCCAGATCGAAAAAGCGGTTCTGGAAAGTGCCGGGACCGCCATCATGAGGGTTTGACAGGTATTGAATTCGTCAGGGCCTCCATGCACCGGCCCCCAACAAGTTGATCCATGAACCATATCGACCCTGTCAACTATCCCATATAAGTGGTGCTCAGGCGGCCTTCGATGAGCGGCAGCCCTACGGCCGCCGGAGGTGCAAAATCGAACACCTGCCATATAAAATGCATGGTAATGCGGTAACTCACCCCCCACAAAATCTCGCGCCCCTGTTTACCCTGATGAATAAAACAGGGAAACTCCTCACGCCGGTCGAGCAGCGCACCGGAAAAGGTGGGGCGGTAACGGGCGTAATTGCTGGCGTTGAGCAGTTCCGAGATGGGAATATGCACAATGCGGGCAACCTCCCAGTTGGGCGAGTAGCGGCGCTGCGGTGAAACCCAAACCGACAGGGGGTGGATCCGGCGATTGAAAAGCACCAGCCGTTCAACCGGCAGCAGACCCAGGAAGGCGAGCCGGAGGGGGTTCATGCGCATCTCCTCCCAAGCTTCACGCAAACCCGTGGCCAACAACACGGCGGTGTCAGCGCGTGTTTTTCTGGAAACAGCCTCACCATTTGAGTAGGGCCATTTGGCGAGGGGCAGAAACGGCAGTCGCAGCAGCAACGATAAGAAACCATCCAGAGCGGCGATGCTGCCTCCCGGATAACACAAATCGCCGGCCTGGCGGACCCTTTCGGAGCGCTTGTTCAGGATGAGACTGGGCACGACACCTTCGGATGCAACGCCAGGAGTGTTCGTCAACGGCAAAAGGACCACCGAATCGCGCTCTGCCGGTGTATGGTCGTAGCGGGCACCCTGTGAAGCGCTGCGATTGCTGAGTCTCTCACGGATATGACGTATGAATTGCTCGGAGTTGCGCCAGGTTTCCTTTGCAGACGGCGACCGCATTTTGGATGCTCCCTGTGAAATGTAGATTTAGGTGTTCTCTCCGGGGCAGTTCAGTAACCGGTTTGACTTTAAGACGCACACGCTTAGGTTTCAACAGGTACCTGAAGCAACTGGCGCCTATCGAATGACTCGGGAGGTCAATATGGCTGAAAATCAGAAAAAGTGTTGCGATCCGCAGAAACAGACCTTAGATGAAGCGATCTGGCACTGCGATATGTGTTCCACCAACTACGAAGATCATCACGAATGCCTGAGGCAGGCAGCTCGAGAGAGCGGCCAGCGTGCCCGTTCGAACACCGCCTGTTGATCGAAACACAGCTTACATAAAAATCAGGCCCGGCTGACCCGGGCCTGATTTTTTCAGAAGGTCTCGATTGGCCGCGCAAGCAGTTACCTATTTTTTCGGACTATCCTCCTTTGAAATGATGGCCATGTTCCGCCGCGGCCTGTTCTATTCCTATCTTACCATCTATCTGCGACACTATCTGGGTTTGAGCGTTACCGAAACGACGTTGTTCGCCACACTGCCCATGAGCATGAATATTCTGGCGCAGACGTTCGTGTGGGGGAGTATTTCCGATCGCTTCCAATTGCGCCGCACGCTGATCATCCTGGGTGAAATCCTGGCCGCCGTCGGAACGGTGGGGATCTGGTTTCTACACCGCCTCCCCCAATCCAACATCTGGTCCGGATACGCGATTATCGCCGGATTGACGATCGTCGAAATCTTCTGGTCCATGTCCAATATCGCCTGGAGCGCACTGGTGACGGATATGTACGGTGCCGCGGAACGCAGCCGTATTCAGGGCCGCTTATCCAGCATGGGCGGCATCGGCCGCATGCTGGGGGTTTGGATCGGTGGATTGCTGTACGACGGCATGGGATTATACTATCCCGGCTGGGGTTTTCACCAGGGGTGGCTTTTCTTCCTTTCGGCAGGCGTTATGATAATCTCCGTGATCCCACTGCGCTACCTGCCCGAGGGCGGCGCCTGCCTGACGCCGGCCGCACCAGTTCCGGGGACTATACCTGAACATGAAGTTAATACTTCCGTGAAAGTCTACCTGATCTTCCTGGTCGCGCTGGTTTTCATCAATTTCGGCCGGAATTCGGTGGCGATCATTTTCCCCCAGTACCTTTCATTGAAGAATGGCTTGGCGATCGACAGCCGCACGCTCTCTTACATCATTAACAGTCAATCGTTGGCAATTATCATTTTCGGCTGGGGGGCGGGCTGGATCGGGCGCAATCTTGGAAATGCCGTCTCTCTCTTATCGGCTACCGCTGCGGCGATTGCAGCTCTGCTGATCCTGGCCTTTTCGCAGGCAGTGCCCCTGCTTTACTTGAGCAGCTTCCTGCGCGGCATAGGCGACGTTGTCGTGCTGGCCTGCGCCTACGGCTATGCTTCGGTTCTGATCCCGCCTGAAATGAGGGCCCGGCGCTTCGCCTGGTTCAATGCAACCTTCTTCTTGAGCTGGGGATTGGCCGGAACCCTGATCGCCGGGCCGGTAGTCGATGCGTTGATCAATTTCGGCAAAACCGAGGACCTGGCTTATCGGACTTCTTTTGTCGTTGCAGCGGCAATCACCTTTGTGGGCCTGCTGATCATGTCCGCCCTGACCTGGCACCAGCGCCGAAGGGGTTTACCGATCTGATCGATGGCGCAGGGCACTCGAGCGGCAATCGAACGCCATCGAAATCTCTCCCCTAAACGGGTATTTTTTTGTATAAGGGATAAGCTTAGATTCAAGGAGACAACCGATGCCCCGATTGAAAAACCCCATGGAATTGTTCATCCTATTGGAAAAAACCAATTGTCGAAAATGCAATGAGCCTACCTGCCTTGCTTTTGCGGCCGCGGTCTTCCAGGGCA
>DDYQ01000044.1 GCA_002348005.1 Desulfobacteraceae bacterium UBA2230
ACCCACTATATGGAAGAAGCCCAGCAGCTCTGTGATGAGATCGTGATCATGGATCACGGCCGCATCATCGCCCAGGGGGCTCCGGGGGCCTTGATCGAAAAACATACCGCGGGGTTCGCCGTAACGCTTCCCATCGAGCATCTCGAACGGCTGCCGCAGGAAGTGGCGCCGGGAATGCGGAAGCTCAACGACCGCGTCATCCTGGAGGCCGAGGATTTGAACCGCATCCTGAAACAATTGATGGATGCGGGGATCGACTTATCGCACATTGATGTTCAACCGCCCAACCTGGAGACCGTTTTCCTGAATCTGACCGGTCGGGGCCTGAGAGATTGAAGCGATGAGCTTTAAACGTCTTTGGGCCATGTTCGTGGCCCGCAACCGCGAATTTTACCGTGACCGGGCCGCCTTCGGCTGGAACTTTATGTTTCCGTTTTTGTTGATCGCCGGATTTGCCGTCATTTTCGGCGGCAACGAGCATCGGCAGGTTAAAATCGGGCTCTTTCCCTGCGCAGCCGAATCCGTTGTCAACCCGGAGTGTCTGCCAGAATCCTTGCGAGCCTTGCGCTATGCCGAATACATCCCTTTTTCCGATCTCGACCTTGGGCTTGAGCGCCTGAAACACCATCGGGTCGACCTGCTGGTGGACGTCCGCTCGCAGCCCATCCGCTACTGGGTCAGCGACAGTTCCCCAAAGGGATACATCGCCGAACGGCTGATCGCCGCAACGCTGGACCCTCCAAGCCCCTCGGTTGTCCACCGGCAGGAGCGTGTCACCGGTCGCGAAATTCGCTACATCGACTGGCTTTTTCCCGGCATCCTGGGGATGAACATGATGTTTTCGGCCCTGTACGGCGTCGGCTACGTGGTGGTGCGCTATCGCAAAAACGGTGTGCTCAAGCGGCTGCACGCCACTCCCCTGACCGCCTTCGAGTATTTGAGCGCTCAAATGGTGTCGCGCCTGTTCTTGTTGATTTTTACCCTGACCATTCTGTGGGTCGGGTGCGACCTGATCTTCGATTTCCGAGTTGAAGGCAGTTATGCTGATTTGATCGTCGTGTTCCTGCTCGGGTGTCTCAGTTTGATCTCGCTGGGACTGGTTGTCGCGTCGCGAGGCACCAGCGAGGAATTTTCCAATGGGCTGTTGACGTTCATCACCTGGCCGATGATGTTCTTGTCGGAAGTCTGGTTCTCGATCGAAGGCGCCCCGCGTTGGGTCCAATGGATCGCGCAGCTCCTTCCGTTGACCCATCTGCTGAGCGGTGTCCGCAAGATCATGAACGACGGCGCGCTTCTGGCCGATATCAGCTTCGAATTGACGGTGATGGGCGCTATGACCATTGTGTTTCTGGCCGTGGGGGCCACCCTTTTTTCCTGGCACAAGTGAGATGAAGTCGAATATGGAGCACTCAACACGTTATTCTGTTAAGGAAGGAGAATGGATCAAATGAACATTATGGTGGGGTATGATGGTTCCAATGTTTGCAAGACGGCTCTGGATATCGCCATCCAACACGTCAAGGCCTTCACTGGCAAACTGTTTGTCGTCTCATCGATGACCAAAGGAACCGAGGACGAACAGGTTCAGATCAAAGATATCGAAAAAGCGCTGACCGTTTTAAGGGCGGACCTGGAGGCCCGTGGTATCCCTTGCGAAACACACCTGCTCATAAGGGGCATGAGCCCTGGCGAGGATCTTGTGCGCTATGCCCAGGAACAGCAGATCGAGGAGATCATCATCGGCATCCGGCGGCGTTCCAAAGTGGGCAAGCTGCTGTTCGGTTCGACGGCACAGTACGTGATTCTCAATGCCGATTGCCCGGTCGTGACCGTCCGATAACACCGTTTGAGTCAGATCTGCCGCAAAAGGACACAGAGCGCACATGGAGTTTCTGTGATCTCTGTGCCCTGAAAGGTTAAAAATCTCATCCCGGTGGTCAGTTCGTCAGGCTGTGGATCGGCGATGGAATCAAACCGCCCCGACGGATGAAGGGATTGTCGCCTTGACCGTTATTAACGGCCATGATGGTGGATTGACCGAGCAGTCCGCCGAAATAGGCTTGCTCTCCGGCCTTTTTACCCGGGACAGGGATGATGCGGGTGGCGGTGGTCTTCTTGTTGACCACACCGATGGCCATTTCGTCGGCGATGATGGCCGAAAGGGTTTCTTCGGTCGTGTCGCCCGGAATGGCCACCATGTCAAGTCCGACCGAGCAGACGCTGGTCATGGCTTCAAGTTTTTCGAGGGTTAGATAGCCGGCGCTCGCCGCTTCCGAGATGTTAAGGTCCTCGCTCACCGGTATGAACGCGCCGCTGAGGCCGCCTACATTGGAGCTGGCGAAAGCCCCCCCTTTTTTGACGGCATCGTTCAGCAGCGCCAGGGCGGCTGTCGTTCCCGGAACCCCGATGCTGCGCAATCCCAGACTCTGAAATATCTCGCCCACGCTGTCGCCCACATTCGGTGTGGGGGCCAGAGAAAGATCGACGACCCCGAAGCGGATTCCAAGCCGCTCGGCCACTTCACGGCCGATCAGTTCCCCCACCCGCGTCACCTTGTAAGCGGTGCGCTTGATGATTTCGGAAATGCGGCACAGGTCGAGATCCGGCTCATCTTGAATGGCCCTGTCGATCGCTTTTTTGACCACTCCTGGGCCGCTGACGCCCACATTGATGACGGCATCGGCAAGGCCGACTCCCAGGTAGGCGCCTGCCATGAAGGGAATATCTTCGGGAATATTGGCGAACACGCACAGCTTGGCGCACGCCAGTCCATCGCGGTCGGCGCTCAACTCCGCTGCACGCTTGATCTGTCTTCCCATCAACAGGACCGCGTCCATGTTGATGCCCGCGCGCGTGGAAGCCACGTTAATGGAAGCGCACATTCGCTCGGTGGTTGCCAGGGCCTGCGGCAGCGCCTGGATCAGGGCCCGGTCACCGGCCGCCATTCCTTTTTCGACCAGAGCCGAGTAGCCGCCAATGAAATCGACATTCACCGCCTTGGCCGCTGCGTCGAGCGTATGGGCCACGGCCACCATGTCTTCGGATCCGAAGGGCGCTGCAGCCACCGCGATCGGGCTTACCGAAATTCGCTTGTTGACCACCGGGATGCCGTACTTTTCCCCGACGCTGTCGCAAACCGAAACCAGCCGCTGGGCCATGCGCGTGATCCGGTCGTATATGTTGGTTTTGAAACGCTTGAGATTGTCGCTGGCGCAATCCAGCAGATTGATGCCGAGGGTGACCGTGCGCACATCCAGATGTTCATTGCGCAGCATTTCCAGGACCGATAGAATTTCACGATGGGTTAGCATGAGGAACTTTCATTTTTCAGGTGATCGAGAACCTTGTTCCGAGTCAAACACTGCAGGATGAAGTCGGGCTTAAATTCGGTTGATCGCTTCGAAAATGCTTTTGTGTTGCATACTGACCTCCAAATTCAATTCAGAGGCCTTGTCGGCCAGGCTGCGGCGCAGTTTCTCCAGATCGATATCGATCGGCACCTCGACTTCGTAAATCATCACGTTGCGGCCGGGTTCGTCGCCGCCGCGAAAAACGGCCTTGAGCTGGGTCACATTGACATTGTTGAGTGCCAGTACGGCCGTGACCTGCGCCACCAGGCCCTTGCGGTCCGGTCCGCGGGTGGTGATCACAAACGGTTCGCAGGCACAGGTGGTCCAGTCGCTGGATTTGCCTTCCAGTTCCCTGACGTGGAAATGAAGATCCAAATCGGATGTTGCCGCCTCCAGAGAGCTGGATAGATCCCCTTTTTCGACCTGCTCAGGGCCGCTGACGATAAACACTCCGGAGAACTCGGATTGCAGAATGGTTTGGCTGACATCCTCGATATTGAAATCTTTCTCGAACAGCACCCGCGTGACGGCGGCGATAATGCCCGGCCGATCCTTGCCCAATACCGAAATGATGAATTTGTTCATAACAGAGATTTCCAGTGATTCGAAAAAGCTTTCCTTGGCTGAAAAGAAAATCTATATGAACGAAACGACCGGTGGTGTCAACGGACGAATAGGGATGGCATGCCGGGCCGACGGTTTTGCCGTCCTGATTCAATTTCAAGATATTTCAACCGGTGCCGATGGTAAAGGCTGAGCGGAACGTGATGGATGCCATGCAGCCGACGACGATCGTTACGACGCATAAAAACACCGATTTTGATGCCTTGGCCTCTTTAACTGCGGGATTGCTGCTCTATCCGGGTGCCGTGCCGCTGCTGCCCAGCCCGCTCAATCCCAACGTAAAAGCCTTTCTCTCCCTGCATAAGGACGTATTCCCGTGGAGCGAGCGTCAGCCGTCGATCCCTGAGCAGGGGGTCGAGCGGCTGATCGTGGTGGACACAGGCTCGTGGGATCGACTCCCCGGCCTGAAGCACCTTCGCAAAAACGAGGCGCTCGAGATTCTGCTGTGGGATCATCATGATGCTGCGCCCACCATTGCCGCCGATTGGCAGTGTCATGCCCCTGCGGGGGCCAACATTACGTTGATGCTGCGCTGCCTCAAGGCCGAAAAAACCCCCATGAGCCCGATTCAGGCCACTCTTTTCCTGTCCGGGTTATACGAAGATACCGGACACCTGACCTTTTTCAGTACCACCGCCGAAGACGCATACGCGGCCGCATACCTGCTGGAGCAGGGTGCCGATTTGAACATCCTGGGCAAATTCCTGCGGCCGGCATACGGCGAAAAGCAAAAGAATGTGCTCTTCGACATGCTTAAAGCGGCGCAGCGCACGCGCATCAACGGTCACTCGATCAGTATCAGCAAACTCCCGGTGAGAGGCCATGTCGATGGATTGGCCCTGGTGGTCAAAATGTACCGGGACATTATGAACGTGGATGCAGCTTTCGGGATTTTCAGCCTGTCCGAGCGCTGTATGGTGATCGGCCGCAGCGATGCCGACAGTCTCAACATGGGCGACATTATGCGCAGCCTGGGCGGCGGAGGACATCCGGGAGCCGGTTCGGCCATGCTGCGCCAGGT
>DDYQ01000225.1 GCA_002348005.1 Desulfobacteraceae bacterium UBA2230
TGCGCATCAAACGGCTCGACTACGTTGAAACCGTGCGCGAGCGGGTCTATGCCCGCATGATTTCGGAACGCAAGCGGATTGCCGCCCAGTTCCGATCGGAAGGCGAGGGCCGCAGCGCCGAGATCCTGGGCGAAATGGAAAAGGAGCTGCGCCGCATCCAATCGACCGCCTACCGCAAGGTGCAGGAAATTCAAGGTCAAGCTGATGCCGAGGCCACCCGCATCTATGGTCAGGCTTACAACCGCGACCCTGAATTCTACGCTTTCCTGCGGACGCTGGAGGTCTACCGCGAGCGCAGTCAGAACAACGCAATGCTGGTCATGACCACCGACAGCGACTTCTACCGCTATTTGAAGCAGATCGCACCCGAGCAGGTTGCCGTGCCGCAAGGCGGACGACCTNNGGGAACCGGCCCGCGCAGCGAGGCCATTCGCCCCTGACCAGCGGCTGCAGGGAGCATTGGTTGTGATCTTTCACAGGTTCGAAGATAGTAACGGACTCACGCATTACCTGCCCGGCGGATACCCTGATGGTATCCGCCGGAATTTTTTCAGGGCTCAAGCAGAGTCTCAGGGCTACTTATAGCTTTCGTCCTGCTCGCCCAATACCAGGAACCCGGCAGGCATGGGGAGTTCGACATGCAAGGGGCGACCGTGTGCAGGGTGGGGCAGGGCCAGGTAATAGGCGTGCAGGCGGATCCGGCGCTTCACCTTTGCATCGGCGCCATAGCGGCGGTCCCCCACCACCGGGTGTCCCGCCTCCGCCAAATGCACCCGGATCTGGTTTTTCCGGCCGGTCGAAAGTTCTATTTCCAGGAGTGTATGCGCAGCCATAGACCGCAATACCCGAAAGTGGGTCACCGCCCATTTGGCCTGCCGCGACTCGGCCCCTGAGCGCATCCTGTGGTCGGCGCCTTCGGTGAGCCAGCTCTCGATCGTACCGGCGGGCTCGGACATCCGACCTTCAACGAGCGCATAGTACAGTTTTCGCGTTTTCTGCCAGTTTGACTTGAGTTGCTCCTGAATGGGTTGCTGCTTGGCGAAAAGAACCAGCCCTGACACTTCGCGGTCCAGACGGTGGACTACGAAAAGTTCCGCTTTTTCGCGTGCCTGCTCGGCCAGAAAGCCTTTGAGCAGGCGGTAGAGCGATGTTCCGGTGGTGCCCCGCTCGCCGTAGGTCAGCAGGCCGGGCGGCTTGTCGGCGATCAGAAGGTGCCGGTCTTCGTAGACAATCGGCACCGGCGCCTGCTGCATGCCTGCGGAGGCTGCCTTCCGATAGACGATCGATTGTCCCGCCTTGACCACAGTATCCGGGCGGGTCACGCGGCGGCCGTCGATCATGATCATACCGTGCTTGACCATTTTGCGGATGCGGGTCGTCGAGGCCGGCGCAAAGACCTTCCGAAGGAGCTCAAGAAGCGGGCCCTCTTTGGGCGCGATCAGTTTCATTCCTCACCCCTTTCCCGATCATCCCTTTCTACAAATGACGGGTTGTTTTTGCAACACTCCCCTTGAGAACCCAGGGCGACCGGCTGCAGAAAGCGTTGATAGCCCGACGAACCTTTGATCGCGCATCTGCGAATCCTCTGACGGGTGGAGGGAACCTTTCAACCTCGAGGCGTCCAGCGCAAGGAACTTCGCTCAGGACGGCGATCCTGATAGACTCGACAGGGTCTAAACAATTCTTAATATCATTTCGCGTATTCCGCCGGTACGAACGGTTACGCCCAAAAGCTCAATGAATGAAAGGTGAAGCAATGCTCCCTGACCGCGTTCATATCACCGAGGTGGGTCCCCGGGACGGCCTCCAGATGGAGAAGAAAATCGTTCCTATCGAACAGAAGGCGGCGCTCATCGAAGGTCTCGTGGCGGCCGGTCTGCAGGCCATCCGNNCCAGGTGGCGGCTTTCGTTCATCCTGAGAAGGTGCCGCAGATGGCCGACGCCGAAGCCGTCATCGCCCGTTTACCCCTGACCGGGCAGGTCCAATACAGTGCCCTGACGCTGAATCGCCGGGGCGTCGAGCGTGCCTGCGCCTCCTCGATTCCCTGGATTGAAGTTTCCCTGTCGGTCAGCGAGCGACAAAGCCGTGACAACAGCGGCATGAGCGTCGAACAGGCCATGAAAGAGGTCGCGTCGATGCTCGACATGGTGCACGCCGCCGGCCGCAAGGCACGCGGGAGCATTCAATGCAGCTTCGGATGCCTCAATGAGTGTGAAATCATGCCGCAAAGTGTATATCAAGCGGCCGAGCTGCTGCTGGAAAAGGGAGTCGATCACCTGGTGCTGGCCGATACCACCGGCATGGCCACGCCGGTCACGGTACGAAGGGTGCTTTCGCAGGTGCTGCCGCTGGCCGGTGATGTGCCGGTAGGCCTGCATCTGCACGATACGCGCGGGTTGGGACTGGTCAATGTGATGGCCGCTCTGGAAATGGGTGTCGTTCATTTCGACAGTTCCCTGGGCGGCCTGGGGGGATGCCCTTTCGTTAAAGGCGCGGCCGGCAACATCGCAACCGAAGACACCCTTCACCTGATGCGCAGTCTCGGAATCGAAACCGGTGTTGATATTCATCGTGTGGCAAGCCTGTCGGCCCAACTGAGTACCTTTTTCAGTCGTGAATTGACGGGCAAGATGTACCGACTCTCTGAAATGGGCTACTGCCCCGTTCAGGGCTGAGGCCGAATCGATTTCACCCGTAATTTGTTCAAGTTTTCATTCCATGAACCGATAAGATCCCTGTAACGGCCGCCCTGAGAACGCACTGGCAGTATCTGCCGCGGTTAAAATGGCCGAAGCGGTGAACCGACCAGGATGAGTATGGAAAAAGCGCACAAGGGAACCCTTCTTTTTGTGGATGATGAGGCCTGCATCCTGGATATTTCCCGAACTTACTTTACCGCCCGGGGTTACGAAGTGCTCACGGCCGGCAACGGACGGGAGGCCACTGAAGTGTTGTGCGGCCACCGAATCGACTGCTGTTTCACCGATATCAACATGCCGCACATGGATGGCCTCGAATTCGCCGAGTACATGCGTCAATATGACAACACGGTGCCCGTGGTGATCATGACCGGTCATCCATCGCTGGACAGCACCATCCAAACCTTGAAAAACGGTGTGGTCGATTACCTCATCAAGCCGATCAACTTGCAGCAGATGGAGTTGTGCGTTCAGCGGGTGCTGCGCGAGCGCAGGCTGTTCATCGAAAACCTGATGCTGAGAAAGGAAGTCGAGGCCAAGGATAAAATCGAACGGCTCAATCGCGAACTTTTTTCCAAAATTGAGGAACTCAATGTGTTCAATCGCATCCTGGCCGATTTTTCAGCCCTGCGCGAGAGCACGGACGTTTTCCGTCAACTGGTGGATCTGGCCGTAGAGATCCTCAATGCCGATACCGCTTGCTTCTATCTGGTGGGCGAAACCGGGGGCAAGCCCACCCGCATCGCTTCGGCGCAGCCTCCGGCGCTGTCGGGCCAGATTTCGGCGGTCTCTCCCGGTGCCGATCCGGAGTCGTATATCGCACCTTTGATCGCCGAGGTTGCCAAGGATGAACTCCCTTTACTGATCCCCCGGAATCTGAACGGGCATTCCCGCCTGCCCGAGCGGGTGCGCTCTTGTATGCTGGCGCCATTAAAGATCCGTTCCCGATTGTTCGGCGTCCTCAGTGCATCCATATATCGCCGGGACAGGCATTTTTCGGAAAAGGATCTTTATTACCTTTCCTTCATGACCAACAAGGCCGCTGCGGCGATCGAAAACCTGGCCTTGTACGAGAACATCTATCACAACCTGCTGGCGACACTGTACGCCTTCGTCAAAGCCATCGAAGCCCGCGATCCTTATACCAAGGAGCACTCCAACCGCGTGACGCGCCTGGCCCTTCGCATCTCGCGGGCCATGAACTGCTCGGCCGAAGATCAGGAGATCCTCAAGGTGGCCGGCCTGCTGCACGACATCGGCAAGATTGGCATCCGCGATGATATTCTTCTCAAACCCGGCCGCCTGACACCCGAGGAATTCCGGATCATCCAACAGCATCCTGTGATCGGCGCGGATATCATGGGGCATCTGGGATTATGGACGCGCGAAAAGCAGATCGTACGCAGCCACCATGAACGCTACGACGGCAGGGGGTATCCCGAAAGACTGGCCGGCGGTCAAATTCCCCTTCTGGCCCGCATCCTGAGCGTCGCCGACGTATACGATGCAGTGGCGTCGGATCGTGCCTACCGCCGGCGCATGGAAGAGGAAGACATCCTCGACATCATCTATAAAGGGTCCGGCAGCCAATTCGATCCGGACATCATCTCGGTATTCCGAATGCTGCATGAATCCGGGGAAGTGGCCGATCTGGTCGCTGATGATGAGAAGGTCCCATGAACACTTCCCCCCAACGCAGTCAAAGCCGCTGGGCCGCGGCATTCTATCTGAACAGGATTCGTTTCGAAGCTTTTGGAACCCTGTTTGTGAACAGGTACCGGTGCGAACGTCCACCCGAGCGCGATGGTGGAACTGACATCGGGATCGGCAACGGGCATGCCGGGGCTTTCCCTGAGACCGGTTGCCGAT
>DDYQ01000221.1 GCA_002348005.1 Desulfobacteraceae bacterium UBA2230
TCTCAAAATAACAGTTAGTTGGCCATGGGTACGCAAATTCCGGATGAGCCAACCGTTTGCGGCTGTAGGTAAGGGGAGTTTGCGGAAAGTTTTGAAATTGCAAGATTCAGCATCCATGGGTGATGAGATATCCTATGATAAAGGCAGACGGAATGTTCATGAAGTTCGATAAAATGTACGGCCCTTGGCATCTGAGAAATGCAGTGAAGACGAATTTACGATTTTAGTTTCAAGATCTTGCCGCCTTTCAGGCGGCCCATAGAGAAACCGCTTTGAGCGGTTCAAGTATTTCAAGCCTCCGGCTTTGCCGGAGGTACTTGACTGCCCCTAAGTAAATCCCCGGCTATGCCGGGGGACTCACCAGTGTTTGACATTTACGGGAATGAGTAGAAAGGCCTCCCTTATTCAAACCGTTTGCGGCTGTAGGTAAGGGGAGTTTGCGGAAAGTTTTGAAATTGCAAGATTCAGCATCCATGGGTGATGAGATATCCTATGATAGAGGTAGACGGAATGTTCATGAAGTTCGATAAAATGCACGGCCCTTGGTATCTGAGAAATGCAATGAAGCAGAATTTACGATTTTAGTTTCAAGAGCTTGCCGCCTTTCAGGCGGTCCATATATAAACCGCTTTGAGCGGTTCAAGTATTTCAAGCATCCGGCTTTGCCGGAGGTACTTGACTTTGATTGCAGCCATCTCGGCATCTGAAACCTGCTGCTTGACGGGGTAAACATTTTCATCCAGCGCAGCCTTGATTTCGTAGCCCTGTCTTGGTGGTTGTTTGCCCGATCAGATTAACAACAACCTGTCGACTTATCATCTGATGAATATGCGACAGTTATTTTTGCGCGGTTCCTAACGCCCTCAAATTCAATAAAGATCGTTCATTGATCCTTATTGGTGGGCGACGGTCCGGAGGAGGCAAAGCTGAAACAGGCCTGGGCCGAACGCGGCATCCGCAATGTGGTGTTCGCCGGCTTTCGGCAAAAAGCTGAATTGCCGCGCTACTACGCACTGGTGGATGTGTTCGTCTTTCCCACACTGTGCGATCCCTACGGCCTGGTGGCGGACGAGGCCATGGCCTGCGGCCTGCCGGTGATTTCCACCGGCGCGGCCGGCGAGATCCGCGACCGCATCGAGGAAGACGTCAACGGCTACATCGTGCCGCCTGAAGACAGCGCGGCGCTGGCGGGCGCCATGCGCACACTGTGGCTGAGGACGCTGGGCGTGAACGCATGGGGGCGGTTTTGGGGCAGAAGATCCAGGGAGGGCCACGCGCCGGAACGTTGGGCGGAGGATTTCGAACGCATCATGCACGCGCTGATTGGAGAAGCCAAATGAATGTGCTGACGAAGGTGCTGCGAGGCGACCAGGTGCGACCGACCAGATTGCACACTGAGGCAGGGGAATATTGCGGTGTCGCTGCCCTACCAGATGCCATGTTTGCAATTTGGAGCTGGACCCGCCAGAAACTAACGGGAAGTTACAGCGTGAAGCCTTGGTGGGTGTATCAAGCCATTCGGGATGTTGAGAGCGCCTTGCGCAGCAGCGACAAAGTACTTGAGGTAGGCGGGGGATTCAGTACGTTATGGCTTGGACAACGCTGTCATAGTGTATGCTCCATCGAAGAATCAAATGCATGGGCTGATATCGTAGCAAATCGGGCCCGTGATCTCCATATAAGCAATGTGGAAATGCTGTCCGGTGATTCTCGCACACTGTTTTCGAGGCAAATTGTCGCTGGTGACTGGGATGTTGTAGTGATAGACGGGCCTCGCGATCGTTTTAAGATATTCCGCGATTTACTGGCTTCATCCAAGCGCCCTAGGCTCATTATCTATGATGACACGGACAAAACAGAAAACAGGCCGGCATTGACGATGCGTGTTCCGCACTTTGAGACAAAAACGTATCGCGGATTCAAGCCCCAGACACTGCATGCATGCGAAACAACAGTCTTTCTCTACCGGCCATAGTCCGACTCTACCGGGCATAGTCCGGGGCGGGTGCCGCCGAGTAGGTAATACCATGCAGCCGTACATACCGTGTCCAGATCCGCGACCGGCGCCCCGGCGCGCGCCGGCTCGTCTTGTCCTGTCCTGCTGTTTGCTGTGCTTCGCCCTGGTTGGTGGTTGGTGGAACAACCCCGCGGAGGCAACGGGCTCGAACTCCGGCGCTCGGGAAACCGCCACCTGCGCCCACCCGCCGCGGGTGGCGGCCTGGACGGCGCAAGCCGGTGCNNACCGGAGCCGATCTGCCCGGGGATGCCCTGCTGCGCGTGCAGCCCGCCACCGGGGAACCGGCACGGCAGGTGCCGGCGCATTGGGCCGACGGCCGGCATCTGCTGGCGGTCCTGCCCGCAGACCTGCCGGACGGCCCCCTGATTGGGGCGGTGGGCCGGGCGGGCTGCTGGAGCGAGCCGTTCAGCCTCAACGCGCCACAGCCGTGGTGGCTCTATCCCGAACGACCTCCGCCGGGAAGCTCGGTTCGCGTCTTCGGCCGTGGTCTGCAATGGGCATCGGGACTGCTTCTGGAAGCGGCCGACGGTACTGGGCGCCGCCTGGTGCCCACCGGCCGGTCGGGCTACTGGATCGACGTGCGGCTGCCGGCCGATTTGCCGCCCGGCGCGTACCGGCTCTGGGCGGAGGTGGCCGGCCAGATGTGGCCTGACACCGGCGCAATTTCGGTGCAGGTCGCTGTCCGGGCGCAGCCCACTGCGCGCGTCGTGTCCGTGGCGACGGGCCCGGCGCTGTACCAGGCACTGCAGGAGCTCGCCGGCACCGGCGGCGTGGTCCAGCTCGGCGAGGGCCGCTACCCTCTCGATGCGCCCTTGCGCGTGCCGGCCGGCGTTCAGGTGCAGGGCGCCGGCGCGGGCAGGACAGTATTGGCCTTCGGCAAGGGCGTGGCGGCAACGCCCGGACTGGTCAAGCCCCGGGCTTCCTATAAACAATCGGCGCGCGCTCCGGACCCGATGCCGGGCCAGGACGGCCTTCCGGCGGTGGCGGGGGTGTTGATGTTCGGCTCGGACACAGGTCTCGCCGATCTGTCCATCCAGGGCGGCGGCACACTGCAACAGGGTATCGCCATCGCCGGCACCCGTTCGCGGCCGGTCGAGCGCGTTAGGCTGAGCGGAATACGTGTGGACGATCTGGCGCCCTTTCACGGCACGCACGGACAGACCGAGGCGGTCCTCGCGCGTCATGTGCGCGACCTGGAGGTGCGCGAGAGTGTACTCCTCGGCAACGGACCGGCGCTGTATCTTGAAGATGTGGCAGGCAGCGCCTTCATCGGCAATGCCTTGGGCGGGCAAGGCGAGGGCGTCATTACCGCTCGCGAGGGTGGGCTGCGCCGCAGCCGCATCGAGAACAACCGCCTGCTCAGCAGGCAGGACGGCGTGCCCCAGGCGGTGCGCGCCATCTGGCTGTCCACGCTTTTCGGCTCGACCTACGAGAACCATATTGCGGGGAATACCGGTGCGGATTTCCATCCCCCGCCCGGCACCAACCAGAACCGTGGCGAAGCGATAGCGCTGGAAACCGCCCTCAGCCACCCGTATTTCGGTCACCCGGAAGCCGCCCGAGAGGATTCGCTGACCCTGCCCGAGGATGGCCCGGACTGGGGTTTACTCGATGCCGGCAACCTGGTTCGCGCCACGCCGCTCGAAAGCTATTTCACTGTGGTGTTGGACGGCCGGGGCCAGGGACAGGTGCGGCGCGTGGTCTTGCGTGATGGCCGCACCCTGCGGCTGGAGCGGCCCTGGCGCCTGACGCCGGATGTCGGATCAACCGTGCTGCTTACCGAACTGTTCTATCGCAACCTGATCGTCGGCAACCAGATTCGTGATGCAATGACAGGCATCCAACTTTGGGTCAACGGCGTCGAGAACGTGATCGCAGACAACCGCCTCTCCGATTTCAGCCGCGAAGGTATTCTGCTGCACAGCGCCGCCAGCGGTAGGTCGAAAACCCAGCCGCGGTCCTGGCCGATCGTCGGACACAATCAAGCCGGTTTCAATCGAGGGATCGGGGTGAATTATTTCAATACGGTGACGGGCAACACTGTGCGCAATGCCGCCGTCGGCATCAACGTCTCGGCCGACATTTTCCAGGCCACCAGCGGGGCGGTCGCATGGCCCACCTCCATGGGCAACCTGGTGCGGCACAACGTGGTGGAACAGCCGCGCAATCCGGGCATCTGGACCGGCGTCCGCAGCCGCATCCGCGTTCCCTTCGACCAGGCACCAGGCTTCGCGCTCATCGGCAATCTCATCGAGTACAACGAGGTCAACGCGGCGGGCAAGGAGATGCCCCCCCTCTATGGGGGCGACGAGCGTGCCCAGGCCATCGTTTTCCGGCGCAACAAGGGCCGTCTGTCAGGGGTCGGGAATGCCGCGCTGCAATTATTCGCACATCCGCGCGGGGATGTCGACTGGCTGATCGATGACAACCGGCTTGTTCTTTTCCCGAAGGTCGAAGCTGACCGATGAAAGGCGGAGAATGGGTTTCAGCCTCTGAAGAGATTCCGGTCTCGGGTGTGCGCGGACATGCGCATGGAATCGAAGTTGTGATGGCCGGCGCCTTTCCGCCACCCGTTCACGGCATGGCGGCGGTCAACGCGGCGGTGCGTGATGCGCTGGAACGGGCGGGAGCGACCCCTTTGGTAATCGACCTGGCCGCACCCAGCCTGGATCGGGCCTTGGCAACCCGGCTCAGCCGGCTGCCGCGCGTGCTGCGCGGCCTGGGCCGGCTGGCCGGCAAGCGCGGCTTGCGTAACGCAACCTTGTACATGAGCGTTTCGGGCGGGCTCGGACAGGTTTACGAGTTGGCCTTCATCCTGCTCGCCCGGCTGCGTGAAATGCGGGTGTTTCTGCACCACCACAGCTTTGCCTATTTCGACAGGCCGGGCATGTTGACGCGGACGTTGGTTCGGGTGGCGGGTGACGATGCCGTTCACATCACCCTGTCTACCGGGATGTGTGAACGGTTGCAACGTGCCTATCGGGCTGGCCGGGTCATGCCCGTGTCCAACGCCGTTTTTTTCGTCGTGGCCGATGCGCCGGCGGTAGTGCGAAGGCGGCTCGCCACAATCGGTTTTCTGAGCAATATCTCGGCCGAAAAAGGCGTTTTCGAGTTTCTTGATCTGATGGCCGCGGCAGGGAATGCCGGCTGGCCGTTGCATGCCAAGCTGGCCGGGCCGTTTCAGGACGCCGGCACCGAACAGGCGGTATGCGAGCGTTTGGGATCGTTGCCGCAAGTGGAATATGTCGGGCCGCAATACGGGGCGGCCAAGAATGCCTTCTACGCTGGGATCGATGCGTTGATCTTTCCGAGCCGCTATGTCAATGAGGCCGAGCCGGTTACGGTTCACGAGGCCCTGTCCCGCGGCATCCCGGTGATCGCCTACGGGCCCGGCTGCATTCCGGAGATCGTCGGCGCCGACTGCGGACTGGTGATCGATCCGGCTGCCCCTTTTGTCCCTGCGGCCCTGGCGAAGCTCGAAAACTGGCTGGCCGATCCGGCGGCGTTTGCAGCCGCTTCGCGAGCGGCGGCCGCGCACTATGCCCGCACTTATGATGAAAGCAAGGCGCGCTGGCGGGCGCTGCTGGCCGAGCTGACCGGTGCCGCGGCTCAGGAGCCAGCACTATCAGTGGGAGGGGGCATGAAATGACGGCACTTACCGCCAAGGCCCACAAACTCGCTGCCATTCTCGCCGTGCCCGCCTGGCGTCATGCCCTATTCCGCCAGCGCGTTGCCGCGGGCGCGGAGCATACCGCCGTGTTGCGCAGCCTGGGTTCCGTGCGTACGGTGGTGGATATCGGCGCCAATCGGGGGCAGTTTTCCCTGGCGGCGCGGCGCTGGGCGCCCGGGGTGAAGGTATTTGCCTTTGAGCCGCTTTCCGGACCGGCGGCCGTTTTTCGCAAGGTGTTTGCCGGCGACGCCAGGGTGCGCCTTTTCCAGGCGGCCATCGGGCCGCAAGCGGGCGAGGCGGTGATTCACGTGTCGGCGGCGGACGATTCCTCCTCCCTGCTGCCCATTTCCGGGTTGCAGGAGCGGCTCTTTCCAGGAACGGGTGAGGCGGCCACCGAGAAAATCCGGGTGGGGAGGCTGGGAGATTTCGTGTCCGCGGAAGATATAGAAGCCCCGGCCCTGCTCAAGCTGGATGTGCAGGGGTTCGAGCTGGAGGCCCTGCAAGGTTGCGAGGACCTGCTGGATCGGTTCGCGCATGTATACGTAGAATGCTCGTTTGTTGAGTTGTACACCGGCCAGGCCCTGGCCGACGAGGTGATTGCATGGCTCAGGGAGCGGGGCTTCCGGCTGAGCGGGGTTTACAACCTGGGATATGATGGGCGGGGGCAGGCTGTGCAGGGGGATTTTCTTTTTATATCCACAGATTACACAGATTACACAGATTACACAGATTACACAGATAATCTGTGTAATCTGTGTAATCTGTGGATCTCCTTTCGGAGAAGTCGGGGTGACTGGATTTGAACC
>DDYQ01000045.1:0-21839 GCA_002348005.1 Desulfobacteraceae bacterium UBA2230
AACCCCAGAAATCAAGCGGCGGGCCGACGACACCGTCCGCCAGGGAGATGCCAGGAATGGTGTGGCACGAGCGGCAGCCGTAATCGGCCAGGGCCTGCATCCCGGTCACTATCTCTTCATCACTCTCGCCGCAGCTACAGGTGGTGATGGTTAAAAGCATAACCATTACGGTCACGAGCAACCGGCGTGCGATTGGCAACCTGATCTGTTTCATCGCTTTCTTTCGTCCATGATTTTTCTCTCCCCAAGGGTCAGTGGGACGGCACCGGCGCACACGGGTCGATAAAGAAGAGGGGTATCGTCCCCAGGATGATGCCCAGCAGGAACAGTCCGCTGGCCAGCAATCCGGCAAACACCAGGAAACCGGTCCGGCTGCCCTCCATGGTCATCACGCTGTCTCGCTCGCTCGCATCCAGCCGGCGCCACAGCGACCACGACACCCAGCCGGCGCCCGCCGTTACAGCCGCCAGCAGCGCTGACCCGCCAATCATCAGCCAGCGCCCGCCCATCATGCACGACTCCGGCACCAGCACATACGTCGCCACCAGGTGAACGAACCACGCCGCCCCCGGTGCACTGACAGCGAACCAGAGCCATTTGCTAACCGGCTGCATTGCGTCTGTCATCAGCCCCCCTTGACCCCCAATATATAGTGCGACAGGTACAGCGTGAAGTAGAGCGGGAGCCATACCAGGACCACAAAGTGCCAGTACATGCCGTTGGTCTGCAGGCCCAGCGTGCGCTGCCGGTTGAAATGTCCCCGCCCCGCCGCTGCCAGCACGACCAGCGTCTTGAGCACCAGCGCAATCACGTGCGAGGTATGGAAGCCGATGATGAAGAAGACCACCGAAGTATAAGCGTTGGTGCTCCAGTTGTAACCCGCATTGCCGTACTCGAAAATCTTGAGGCCCGTGAAAGCCGCGGCCAGCACTAACCCCACTGTCAGTCCGATTGCCAGCGAGCGCATGTCCCCCTGTCGTCCGCGGTGGTCAGCCCAATAGACGGGTATGCTGCTTACCACCAGCAGCAGGGTGCCGATGGTGGGAAGCAGCAAATCGGGGCTTTCGATGCCACCCACCGGCCACTCCCAGGAAAACGAGCGCAGGAAAAAAAAGGAGGTAATGAGCGCGGCGAAGACGGTGGCTTCGATAACCATCAAACCCACCCATCCCCACCACAAAGGGGCGCGGCGGGTGTCCAGGTTGAGCGGCAGGTGCTGCGTCGCCACGGTTTCTCTACTCTCTGCCATGGCTACAGCCCTTCCCGGCGCTGTTTGCCCGGCCAGTTCCAGCCGACCAGCGCCACAAAACTCAAGAGCGCACCGACGGGTACGAAAATCAGGTGTATCAGCGAGCCCATGAAAACAATCCCCACAGCTACCGCCAGCAGCAACGGCCATATCGAATTGCCGGCCAGCGCCAGGCGCTGCTCGGGGATGGCATCCAGCGCCGTGGTGCCGAGCGTTTCACGGTAGTCTGTGCCCGTTTGATACCCGTGCGGTCCTTCGTCTTTACTCTGGCTGTCATCCCACAGAGGGTTGCCGCTGCGTACCACCGGGATGTGGAAAAAATTATATAGAGGAGGCGGCGAACTGGTTGCCCATTCGAGGGTCGGGGCATTCCACGGGTTATCGCCGGCCGGAGGCCCCCGGCGCAGGCTGGTAACAACGTTCCACAGTGTGGCGCCCAAACCAGCGAAGAGAATCAGCGCGCCGATGAGCGTGATTTGCATGGGCAGGTCAAAACCCTGGTCGGCGAGATATGTGTGTACGCGGCGCGGCATGCCCATCAACCCGGTATAGTGCAGGGTGAAAAAAGCGATATTGAAGCCGATGAATGACAGCCAGAAACTCCACTTTCCGAGCCGCTCGTTCAACATACGGCCTGTCATTTTGGGAAACCAGTAGTAGAGGCCGCCGATAAGCGGAAAGGCCGCGCCGCCGACCAGCAGATAGTGAAAATGCGCCGTCACGAAATGCGTATCGGTCACCTGCCAGTTCCAGGGGATGGCGGCCAGCATCGGTCCGGTCAGGCCGCCGATGCTAAACAGCACGATGGACCCGGTAACCCAGAGCATCGGCGTGCGCCATTCGACGCGCTTGCTATCCCAGATGGTGCCAATCCAAGCGAAGACCTGCATGCCGCTGGGCAGGGCGATGGCCATACTGGCAGCCGCGAACAGGCTCATGCCCAGAATCGAGTGCTCGGCGGAGAACATGTGGTGTACCCACAAACCAAAGCTCACTACGCCAATCACCAGCATCGAAACGGCGACAATCAGGTACCCCACAATCGGCCGGCGCGCGAAGGTGGGGATGATGGCCGAAATGATGCCGAAAGCCGGCACGGCGACGATGTAAACCTCGGGGTGTCCGAACCACCAGAACAGGTGCTGCCACAGCAGCGAGCTGCCCCCCCGGTGCGGATTGAAGAACTGGAAGCCGAAGGCCCGGTCCATCTCGAGCAGCAGGGTCGCCAGGAGCAGCGGCGTAAAGGCGAAGAGGATCATCAAACCGGCTACCAGGTAGCTCCAGACCAGCAGGGGGATGTGTCGGACCGACATGCCGGGCGCCCGCAGCTTCAGGATGGTGACCACGATCTCGACGGCGGCGCTGATTCCGGCGATTTCAACCATGCTCAGCCCCAGCAGCCAATAATCCATTCCGGGTCCCGAAAACATGGGACCGGACAACGGCGTGTAGGCGGTCCAGCCCGAATCGGGCACCTGCCCGGCGATGAAGCTCGCATACATGGTCAAACCGCCGAACAGATACATCCAGTACCCGAAGTTCGTCAGTCTGGGAAAGGCCATATCGCGTGAACCGATCATCATGGGCACCAGGTAGAGTCCCAAACCTTCGACGAACGGCACGGCGAACAGGTAGAGCATCGTCGAACCGTGCATGGTGAAAACGCCGTTGTAGGCATCCGGACCCAGGAAGGTGTT
Source organism: Desulfobacteraceae bacterium UBA2230 (assembly GCA_002348005.1). The sequence continues at coordinate 2,947 of DDYQ01000045.1, forward strand.
GTGCGGAACGGCCAACTGGGTGCGTATGAAGATCGCCAGAACGACTCCCGCCGCGAAGAAGGAAAGTGCCGTCACCATGTAGCGTATGCCCAACGGCCGGTTGTTGACCTCGGCAAACCAGCCCGTCACCCCAGAAGGTGACTGCCAGGTCTGCGCAAAACGCTGTCGGGCTTCGTCCCGTAGATTCATCTTAAGCTCCCCAGGTAATCCACAAGGGTGTGCAGGTCCTCCGGTGACAGGTAGGATCGCGGCATCAGATTGCGGGGCTTGAGCGTTTGGGGGTTGGCAATCCAGCCCGCCAGGTAACCCGGCGTGTTGACCAGGCGACCGGCGCCGAGCGTTCTGCGGGAACCGACATGCGAAAGATCGGGGCCGATCTGCGCCCCCGACACGCCCTTGATCGTGTGGCATGCCGCGCAGCCGCCGTTCAGGAACACATCCCGGCCGCGAACGAGACGCGGGTCGGACGGGGCCGGCGGTGGCTGCCGGCGTTGCTCCAGCCAGCGTTCAAAATCGTCGCGGTCGTGGACCACCAGGCGGAACTCCATGAGGGCATGCGGGCCGGCGCAGTATTCGGTGCAGGTTCCTTCGTACACACCCGGTCGACCGGATTGCAGCCGCAGGTGGTTGGGATGGTCCGGAAGAAGGTCCAGCTTACCGCCCAGGCGCGGCACCCAGAAGCTGTGGATCACGTGCGCCGAAGAGAGTTCGAAGCGCACCATGCTGTCCGCCGGAACATGGATTTCGTTGGCATCGACGATGGCGTGGTCGGGATACTGTACCTCGAACCACCAGTGATGGCCGATGACCCGCACGTGAAAGTCGGTGGACCCTTCGGAAAGTCGCAGGGACACCCGGATGGTGGAGATCAGCATGACGATCAGGATCACGGCCGGAATCCCGATGCCGGCTACGAATACAAATCGCTGGCCGAGCGCCGGTCTTTCTTTTCGCCGAACGATCAGCGCCAGGCCCACCAGCACCAGGGTCACCAGAAATACGATTCCATAAACGGCGAACATCTCCCACCACAAAGTGGCGATCATTCCGGCATGCGGACCCGCCGGTTCCAGAATGGATTGCGGACGCCCGCCCGTGCAGCCGCTCGATCCCATGACCAGGCCCGCAAGCAAAAAACGGAACACAACGGAATGCCCTGGCGAGTGCTTGCTTTTATTTCGATTCATGCGTCCCGCTTTTGTTCATCGTTCTACAAGGGCCATCGACTGCCGATTGACGCCAGCATCAAGAGAAAGAGCGCGGCCAGGTATACGATGGAGTAATTGAAGAACTCCTGTGCGGCCGGGCGATCCTTGCGGCGCAGCAGCCGGATCAGCTTGCGCACCAGGTTCAGACCCAGCAGCGCGGTGCCGACGAGGAAGATCGGGCCGAGGTTCGCCCGGATCCCGAGATATGCGGTGGCCGGGAGAAGCACAGCGACATACGCCGCCATTTGCGTGCGGGTGGTCTTTTCTCCCGCCGTCACGGGCAGCATGGGGATTCCGGCGCGCACATAATCTTCTTTGATGCAAAGCGCCAGGGCCCAGAAATGGGGCGGCGTCCACAGGAAAACAACCAGAAACATGAGCAGCGGCAAGCTGCTCAATCCACCCGCTCCCGCCGCCCAGGCGATGAGCGGCGCGGCCGCGCCGGCGGCGCCGCCGATCACGATATTGAGGGAGGTTCTGCGCTTGAGCCACATCGTATAACAGCAGACATAGAAGATGATCGTCGACGCGCCCAGGGCGGCGGCAAGCGTGTTGCCGGCGGTTTTCAGCATCCAGATCGCCAGCATCCCCGAGAGGAGTCCGAAGGAGAGCGCCGAACGCGGGCTGATCTTTCCGGTTGGCAGCGGCCGTTTGCTCCGGGTGCGCGCCATGATGGCGTCGATGTCGCGATCCCAGAACTGGTTCAGCGCGTTGGCGGCTCCGGCGGCCAGCATAATTCCCAGGAGCACTCCCGCAAACCGCTGCGGATCGGCGCAAAGAGTTCCCTCGAGCATCGCCGCGGCAAAGCCGGTCACCATCACGAGCAGCACGATGCGCGGTTTGGTGAGCAGAAAGTAGTTCAGCAGTTTTTCCCGTATGCGGAGCTGCAAACCGGCCTCGGCGGCATTTTCAGCGGCGCCGGATCTCATCTTCCCCCACCCCCTGCCGTCGCGCTGCCGAACCCCGGAAGGCAGGCCGGCGTCTCGTTGAAAGTGCGCCCGTTTGTCTTCGGGAGCGGCGTTGCCGCCCCGACCGCGAACACCAGGCCGAACTCACCCATAGTGAACCTCCATTGCTGAATACAGGCGGACCCGCACCGATTGAAAGACCGCTCCCGGCGCTGACGTCTTCGGTGCCGGTTCAGTTCCGGAAGAAATAGGCGGCCATATCCAGCGCCTCCTGCCGGGCAACCCCCAGTGCGGGCATTGCCGTGCGGGAGGAGAACTTCCGGGGGTCCATGATCCAGCGGATCATGTTCTCCGGCGAATTGGTCAGCACGCCGCCGATATATATCTGTTCGTCGATTTCAATCAGCTTGGGACCCACCCGCCCGGTGGCCTCGCGAAGGCCCTCGATCACGTGGCAGGCGGAGCAACCGTACTTGAGCATGGCCTGGCGGCCCCGCTGAGCGTCGCCTCCGGACACGGCCCAGTGCGGCGCACGGCCCCGATCGCCCAGATTCAGCCATGTGAAGCCGACGGTGGCCAGGACGACGGCGGCCCCCAGCGTAAACCACAAAATTCGCATGCGCATCGCATTCTCCTAAACCCGTTTCCCGGATCCGGCTTGATCGTGCGCCACACCGCCGCTGCCCGGCAGCTGCTTCATTCACGCGGAAAAGTCTGTGCGGCCAGAACGAAGTCCACCACGCTGTCCAGGTCCGCTTCCGATATCCGTCCCCGATAGCTCGGCATGGGCACATCGGCTGGAGGTTCCAGTATGAACGCCCGCAGTTCCGCCTGGGAAAGTCGATGTTCGATTCTGGCCAGGTCGGGCCCGACCGCGCGTCCGCGCGCAGAAATGGAATGGCAGCTGTTGCAGCCGTACCGGGCAAACAGCAGGCGGCCCGCCTCGGCCCTTTCGGACAACACCACCCCGGCCGGAACCGGCGGCGGCTCGTCTTCCGGCCAGCCCGTCCAGGAAGATTTTATGCGCAGGCCGCTCAAGCCGAGAATGCCGATGACGCACAATGCCACGAAAACCGCCCACACGGGCCGGTTCCGGACGCCCCGGTACGGGCTGCGGTCGATGATCGGCAAAAGCAGCATGGCCACAAACAGCCCTATCGGGAAAAGCACATAGAAGAGCGGCGCAATCCTGCTGGGCAGCAGAGCGATCAGCGCGCTGTACCAGCCGTACCACCATTCCTCCATGGGAATGGTATGGCGTACCAGGTTCGCCTTCGGGTAGAGCTCCGGCGGTCCCACGACCAGCGCCAGAACGTAGATGCCGCAGAATACAAGAAAGGCCATGAACCCGGTCAGCAGGACCGTGTGCGGGTGAAACCATTCGCCCTCCGGCAATTCCGAGGCCTCCCGGTAAATCTCCTTATGCTCCTTCATCCCGCTGACCGGCTGCAGCCGCTCGGCTTTGGAGGTCACACCGTGGATTACCACAAGGTAGAGGTGCACGCCGACCAGGCTGAGCAGCAAAAGCGGCACAATCAGGACGTGAACCGCAAAAAAGCGGGTGAGGGTCGCCGCCCCGAGCTGCGGCCCTCCCTGGACCAGGAGCACCAGCGCGTCGCCGATAAAGGGAACCTTGTGGAAGAAATTGAGAACGACGCGCACGGCGTAAACCGCGCGCTCATCCCAGGGCAGCACATAGCCGCTGAAGGCCATGGTCAGTACCAGCCAGAACTGAAACACCCCGATGGTCCAGGTGCCTTCGCGGGGGGTTTTGTAGCCGCCGAGCGCCAGGTGGCGGAATAGGTGCAGAAAAAGAACCACGACCATGGTTCCGGCGGTCCAGTAGTGAATGCCGCGCACCAGCCGCCCCATGGGCAGTACCTGGTTGATGTGCTGGACGCTTTCGTAGGCAAAGTCTATGGCGTTGGTATAGTACAGGGCCATGGTTGCGCCCGTTACGACCTGAATGGCGAGCAGGGTCGTCAGGGTGGCGCCGTCGCTCTGATACCACGGGGTCTCCGGAACGCGCCGTTTGAGGACTTTTTCTTTGAACCGGATCATCCCGAAACGTTTCGCGATGCTTCTCCGAAGCCCGCTGAGGGTTTCGGTCCCGCGGCCGAACCATTTGAAGTTCACCTTTTGCTTCCTCAGGCCATCGGCGGCAGAGAATTGAGATCGATCTCGATCCCGCCGTTGATTATCCGGGTGGCGTAACGGTACATCGGTTTTGCCGGCGGTCCGGCCATCCGCTCGCCGCTTTTGTCGAAAATGCCGCCATGGCAAGGACAAAAGAAACACTGGCTGCCGGGATCCCATCTGAGCGGGCAGCCCAGGTCGGTGCAGCTCCGCGAATAGACCACTGCCTCCTGTTCGGTCGGGCGCCAGGCATATACGATCTTCTCCCGCAGGGTCTCACTCCAGTCCTGCCGGGCGACTTGAATGACCACTTCGCGCATTTCTCCGACCGGAAACTCCTGAAAGGCGCCAAGCGGCTGCCAGTACGGTGGCGTGCGGCGATGCCGCCACAAGGGCGCGAAGGCCGCGATCAGCGAGGGAGCGCCGACCAGTCCGGCGGTCGCCAGGCCGATTGCCCGGATGGCCCATTTCATCATGGTCCTTCGGTCCAATTTAATCTCCCCGAAAAAGGCGGGTTGCAGTCTTTGGAGCTGCCGTCTGAGCGGGTCCGGCGTGTTCGGATGCCCTTGCGATCTTTGTGGGGCAACGCGGCAGGTTCAACGTCGGTTCGACGGTCGATAAGGCATTTACCCGTTAAGCGAGAACATTCTGAATAAGCTGCAGCCTGTGTTTACGTAAAAATACAACTGTATTTGCCATTACATCACCGACGCGCATGCTCCCGCCGGATGCCATCGGATCGGCCGATTCAGAATCACTGCTGCCGCGCCTTTGGGGCTTCGCAATATGCTCCGGCATGATCCTTCGACGGCCGGCAAATACAATCTACTCCCCATTCTGTTGCACTGAATTCCCGAGTAGGCTTGGGGATGCCCTTTAAATCCGGATTCAGCACAGTGGATGGTCGTATCAATCTGGTTCAGGAGGAGCGGTTCCGCCTGATCGCCGGAACCGGCAAAGCCTACCTGCTGGTCCTGGCCCATGACAGCGGGGTGTCCAGCGACGATTTGAGGCGCTGGCATCGCTCCGGGAGCTGGATACGGGTGGAGTACGCAGGCGAACCCAATACCGAAAACGCTGTCGCCCATCGCGCCGGCCCCATCGAACAGCGGTGACAACTTCCCTCGAAAGGAAATGATATGGCGAAGCAGGACATCCCGGGGGGGATGAAGTATTTCGCGGACAACTGGTCGCTCCGCCGGCAGCTGGCCGGCGAGGATCCGCTGGGCAGCGCGGCCGCCACCGAAGGCTCCAGGAAACTGACACCGCGGCTGGCTGAGGCCGACCGCGTCGGCACGAGCATCTGCCCCTATTGTTCGGTGGGGTGTGCGCAGCTCGTTTACGTGAAAGACGATCAGGTGATCCACATCGAGGGCGACCCGCGCAGCCCGATCAACCAGGGGACGCTGTGCCCCAAGGGGGCGGCGACGATCGGGTGGATGATGAACCCCAATCGACTGACCACGGTGAAATATCGAGCACCCTACAGCAAGGCGTGGGAAAACAGGCCCCTTTCGTGGGCCATGGACCGCATCGCCTTTCTGGTCAAGCGGACGCGGGACGAGACGTTCGTGCGCGCGCTGCCCGACGGCAAAATTGTAAACCATACCATGGCCATGGCCAATCTGGGCGGCGCCACGCTGGACAACGAAGAAAACTACCTGATCAAAAAACTCTGCGCGGGCGGACTGGGCATGGTCTGGGTGGAAAACCAGGCCCGGGTCTGACACAGCTCGTCGGTGCCCAGTCTGGGCACCAGCTTTGGCCGCGGAGCGGCCACCAACCCGCAGTGGGACCTTGCCAACGCCGATTGCGTCATGATCATGGGCTCGAATATGGCCGAGAACCACCCTATCGCCTTCCGCTTCGTCCTCGAAGCCAAGGTCCGCGGGGCGGTGATCATCCATGCCGATCCCCGCTTTACCCGCACCTCGGCGCTCGCCGATATCTATGCACCCGTTCGTGCGGGGTCCGACATCGCCTTTGTCGGCGGGCTCATCAACTATATTCTGGAGAACGATCTGTGGTTCAGGGATTATGTGCTCAACTACACGAACATCGCCACCATCATCGACTCCCGGTACCAGGGCCCCGTGGACCTGGACGGTTTTTTCTCCGGCTGGGACGCGTCCACAAAATCCTATTCCGCCGACAGCTGGCAGTACGAAGGACAGGTGGTGCCCTCTTCCCTGGCCGAACCCAGTGAGCTGACCGGAGAATCCTATGGGGAAGAAGTCAAGCGCACGATCGAAGAACCGCCTCCGGTCGACATGACCCTTCGACATCCCCATTGCGTCTACCAGCTGCTCAAACGCCATTATGCCGCCTACACTCCGGAAATGGTCGAGCGGGTCACCGGCTGCCCCCGAAAAACGTTCCTTGCGGTAGCCGGGGCCATCACGCGCAACAGCGGCCGCGACCGCACCGGCGCCTGGTGTTATGCCGTCGGCTGGACCCATCACAGCACAGGCGTCCAGATGATCCGCAGCGCTGCGATCGTGCAGACCCTGCTGGGCAACATGGGGCGGCCGGGCGGCGGCGTGATCGCCCTGCGGGGCCATACCAGCATCCAGGGCAGCACGGACATTCCCACACTGTACGACATGCTGCCCGGATATCTGCGCCACCCCAACGGCATGGGAGATTTTCACAAAACCTTCAAGGCGTACGTGTCCAGTGAAACCGTTCCCACGGGCTATTGGCATCACTTCCCGAAATTCATCACCAGCCTGCTGCGCGCCTGGTACGGGGAACACGCCACGCAGAAAAACGACTGGGGTTACGACTGGATTCCCAAAAACATGGGCGACCACTCGCAGCTTCCCCTGACGCTGGCCATCAAGGACGGGACCATCAGGGGGCTCATGGTCATGGGACAGAATCCGGTGATCGGCGGGCAGAACAGCCACATGATCCGCATGGGACTGGCCAACCTGGAGTGGATGGTCGTGCGCGAGACGTTCGAAAACGAAACGGCTTCCTACTGGTACAAGTCCCCGGAGGCGCTCAGCGGCGAGCTCAAGGCCGAACAAATCAAAACCGAGATGTTTCTGCTGCCGGCCTGCCTCCCAGGAGAAAAAAAGGGCACCTTCACCAACACCCACCGTCTGGTTCAATGGCACGACCAGGTGGTGGAGGGGCCGGCGGACTGCCGCTCCGATCTCTGGTTCATCTACCATCTGGGAAAACGCCTGCAGCAGCTGGTCGCGACCAGCACCGATCCCAAAGACGACCCGATCAAAAATCTTGCCTGGAATTACCCGACCGAGGGCCCCCGCGAGGAGCCCTCGGCCGAGGCGGTGCTGAAAGAGATCAACGGCTACACCTGGCCGGACCGCAAACAGATCTCCGGGCCTAAGGAAATCAAGGGCGACGGTTCGACGGCCTGCGGGTGCTGGATTTACTCCGGCGTTTTTCCGGCGGAGGATCATAACCGGTCGCGCTCCCGTGTTCCCGACGGCCCGCAGGGGCCGGGATCTCACCTGGGGTGGGCCTTTGCCTGGCCGGACAACCGAAGGATCCTCTACAACCGCGCTTCGGCGGATTCGGAGGGCAACCCCTGGTCCGAGCGGAAGCGCTACATGTGGTGGGACGGCCCCGCCGGCACCTGGACCGGCCGGGATGTATCGGATTTTACGGAGGGCAAGGCCCCCGATTATGCGCCCGACTGGTCCGGGAAGCCGCTGGGCATGGATGCCTTGGACGGACGGTCGCCGTTTATCATGATTTCGGACGGCAAGGCCTCTCTCTTCGTTCCGGCTGGTTTGAAAGACGGCCCCCTGCCCACGCACTACGAACCGGTGGAATCCCCCGTCCGCAATGTCATGTACCGGCAGCAGGACAATCCGGGTGTCAAGAAATGGATGCGTGCGGACAATCCCCTGCACGAGATCGCCGATTCCCGCTATCCCTATGCGATCACCACCTATCGCCTGACCGAACATCACTCGGGCGGTATCCCGACCCGCATGGTTCCCTCTACCGCGGAGCTGCAGCCTGCGGCATTCGTGGAAATACCTCCCGAGCTCGCCGCCCGGAAAGGAATCGGCCCGCTGGACTGGGTGGTACTTTCCACCGCCCGGGGCGAGGTCGAGGTCCGCGCACTGATCACCCGGCGCCTGCGGCCCTTTGTCCTCGACGGTAAAACCATTTACCAGATCGGCCTGCCCTGGCATTTCGGATGGCAGGGATACGCGGTCGGCGACATCGCCAATACGCTCACGGCGGTCGTGGGTGAGCCCAACACCACGATCCACGAAAGCAAGGCGTTTACCTGCAACCTGAGAAAGGGACGGCGGAGGTGACGGCATGAACGAGCGGCGCTGTGCGATTCTGGGGGCCGGCAGCGATGCGGACCTGTGCCGGCTGTGCCGCAAGGCCCTTGGCAAGCTTGAAAAAGCCGCCGGCCTGGCCCCTCAGGAACTGACGGATGAGATCGACATCGCGGAAAATGCGGTGGTCGGGCTGCGGGACATCCTGATCGATCGGTACCGTCAGGCGGAGAGCCCTTCCGAGGCCGAACAGTTCATGGGATTTCTCACCTGTGTCAATACGGTGCTCAGCATGATTGCCGGGGTCGTCTATCCGGTGGCGGGCATCCAGCGCGCCAGCATCGAGAAGGCCCGCAACCTGCTCAAAGACGTGACCAGTCCGTGCTTTTGATGGTACGCAACTCAAGAGGTTCGATATGTCCAAACCGCTCTTTCCGGAACACATTCCCGAAAGGGGATTCGATTATACCGAATCCATCCTGCCGGGGGTCATCCCCGACGAGTCGGAGTTGACCGCCGGGGTGAAAATCGTGCCAGGGCAAACCTATGGCTTTTTCACCGACACCAGCCTCTGCATCGGCTGCAAGGCGTGCGAAGTGGCCTGCAAAGAGTGGAACGCGCTTCCGGCAGACGAGATCGCGCTGAGCGGCATGAGCTACGACAACACCCGCCAGCTCTCGGCCACAACCTGGAGGCATGTGCTGTTCATCGAGCAGATCGGGCAGGGTCCGAAGCGCGCGACGCTGCTTCCACCCTTTCAGAGTCACTGGCTGATGATGAGCGATGTGTGCAAGCACTGCCGGCGTGCCGCATGCCTGGAAGCCTGCCCCACGGGAGCGCTCTTTCGAACGGAATTCGGAACGGTGGTCGTCCAGCAGGATATCTGCAACGGCTGTGCTTACTGCGTGCCGGTCTGTCCGTTCGGGGTGGTTGAACTGAACATGCACGACGGCAAGGCCCATAAATGCACGTTGTGTTACGACCGACTGAAGGGCGGGCTCGAACCGGCCTGCGCAAAAGCGTGCCCCACCAATTCCATTCAGTTCGGCGAGATCGAGATGCTGAAGGCGCGGGCGCGCGAACGGCTCGAGGTTCTTCGCAAGCTGGGCAGGAAGGATGCCTATCTCTACGGCGTGCCGGGATCGCCGGGCGCGACCGGGGGTATCGAGGAGCTGTATGCCTTTTTCCTGCTGCTGGACCGTCCGGAGGCCTACAATCTGCCGGCCGCACCGCAACTGCCCCAGACCAAAGTCAAGCGCAGCCTGCTGGGCGGGTCGGCAGTGCTGGCCGGACTGGCCCTGGGCGCATGGACGGTGATGAAGAGCGGCAAAGAAGAAAAGGAAGATAAGAAGCAGTCAAAAGAATAAGATTTGCGCAACGGGGCCCGCGCCCCGTAAAATAACAGGAGGCAAGCCCTTGCAGGCCGACCGAGCGAATCCATTTTTGCCGCCCGCCGAATACACCGGCCGGACCTATTACAATGTACCTGCCGTAAAGCCCAGCCACTATGGCGGGAAAACCGCGCTGGCGTTTTTTATCCAGGGCATCGGCAGTTCCGCGCAGATGATCGCCACCATACTGGATATGCAGAATCGGGAGAGAAACCGCGGGTGCATCCGAACGGGCAGGAGCATCGCGCTGCTGGCTTCGCCGCTTGGCCCCCTGCTGCTGATCACCGCTTTGCACACCCCCGGCCGCTGGTACAACATGCTGCGCATTTACCGGCCGTTATCCCCCATGTCGATCGGCATCTGGGCGCTGACCACGATGGGCGCCCTCAACTGCCTCTCTTTCGGCGGAACCCTCCTGGAAAAGACGTATCCAAAGGCCGGAAAATGGGTCGACCGCCTGTTCGGTTCGGCGGCGGCGGCTGCGGGCGGCATCGTAGCGATCTACATGGGAACCGAGCTGGAGGAGACCAGCAGCCCGGTCTGGACCGGCGCCTATCCGTATCTGGCGCCGCTGTTTGCCGCCACCGCATTTTCAAACGGAACCGCCGCGCTGATGCTCGCCTCCCGGAACGGCTCCGGTGCCGGTGCCGCCTTGGCGTTACTTGCCCGCCTGGGTGGCGTGGCCGCCGGACTGCAGGTGATCATCACCGCCCTGATGTTCCGCCGGCTGAACCGTTCGCTTGGGGCGTCGTCCTCCCGGTCCCGACTGAAATGGGCCGTCTGGCCGGCCACCATCGCTCCGCTCCTGCTTCGCGGATGGCATCTTCTGTCCGGGCAGCCGGCGGCTTTCACGTCCACCGGCGTGGCCACCCTTCTGGGCGGCTTTTCACTGCTGAACGCCCTGGTGTACACCGGCAAACGTTCCGGGCAGGTCCCGCAGGAGTACCTCGAACTTACCGCCGGCCCTCCCCCGCCCCGCACAGTGCCCGAGCGGAAAGCGATTCGAGCCGCCCGCCGGCCGCGTTCGGGAGCCGCAGGCCGAATCGGCATGGCCATTGCCGCCGGATTTGCGGGATTTTGGGTGGGGCGCAGGCTCCTTTCCCCATCCGGCGGCCGGCCAAAGCGGCATTGACTACGGTGCCGGCCCTAAAGAGACGTTTCGAACTTACGCACTTCCTGTTCGGCCTTCTCCCTGGCGATGCCGTAGCGTTCCTGCAACAGCCCGATCAGTTGCTCGCGGTTTCCGGCGATTACGTCGATTTCATCGTCGGTGATTTTGCCCCACTGGGTGCGGACCTTGCCTTTGAATTGTTTCCAGTTGCCTTCGATTTGATCCCAGTTCATATAATCTCCTTTGTTTTGAGTTAAAGCGCTACGTCCGGCCAACGCGCCCGGAACACGCAACATGGGGAGTTTGCGCCCAGTGGACAATGGGGTCGATTATTGAATCCGGCCGCTCAAATGGATCGTTCTTCCGGGTCTCTGGCACGCAGCGCCTGGAAGAGCCGGTGCGCATCCTCGGCCTTTCCCAATTGGGAGCCGGGAGTCATCACCGCCGCCGCTCCTGAAGCCAACCCCAGGCGTACGGCCTCCGGCACGGGGTAACCGCGGCTCAACCCCACGACCACGCCGCCCAGCGTGCTGTCTCCGGCCCCCACCTTGCTCTGGATTCTGACCGTAGGCGTAGCAAAGGTACGCACCGCACCGGCCCATGCCGCCAGGGCGCCGGCCGACCCCATCGAAATCAGGACGACCTGGGCGCGGCCCGCTTCGACCAGCCTGCTGGCCCGTTCGCTCAGGCGTTCGCCCTCGATTTCTTCTCCGATCAGTTCATGGAATTCCTTCAGGTTCGGCTTGATCAGGAAGACGCCCTGCTCAAGCGCCAGGCGCAACGGTTTGCCGGAGCAATCGACGATGCACTTGATGCCTTCAGCTGCGGCGCGGCGCGCCAGCCGGGCGTAGAAATCGTCGGGGACTCCGGGCGGCAGGCTGCCGCTGGCCACCAGAAAACGCGGCTTGGGCTCGTTTTCGAAGGGAGCCGCCAGGCACTTGCGCCACTCTGCTTCGCTCAGTTGCGGACCGGGCATGCCGAAACGAAACTGCTGCTGCGCCGAGCGCTCGTAAACAGCCAGATTTTGACGGGTCTCCCCTGCAATCGGGACAATGCGCGGGGCAAGTTGTTCCCGCCGCAGAAGGTCATGCAGGTGGCGGCCGGTGAGGCCGCCGGCGGCACAGATGGCTTCCACCTCTCCGCCCAGGCGCTGAATCATGCGGGCCACATTCACGCCGCCGCCGCCGGGGTCATAAGCCGGCGGTTCGCAGCGCAGCTTTCGTTCGGCAATCACCCGCTCGACGAGCGAACTTTTGTCGACAGCCGGGTTCATTGTCAGGGTGATGATATCCGCCATGAGTACTCCTTTGCGCCGCCACCGGCAGTTTGACGATGTCGTACCCGCCGCGCGTGCTTCTGCAACCTGCATGTGCCTCTGAAGGGCAATCGCGCGCCTGACGGTAAGTCAACCATCGCCGGCGGCGTTCGCAAATAGGCCGCAGCATGTATTTGGGGCCGCCGACACCCGCAGCAGCGACCGACACGCGGCGAATTGCGGCCGGCCCCCCTGCCGACAAGCCATTTGCGCCATGCGGCGGCTGTTCCGCGACCTCGCGCCGGCCGGCATAATCTTCAGCAGCCAGTCGTGTCGAATAACTGCCGCTGGAAAGAAAAAATCTCATCGTTTGCTATTCTCGAGAAAATGGTGTTTAATAGGGATCAACTCAAGCCGAAACCATTCGGTGCAATTTTCTCTGAAGGAAAAAACCATTTCTTATCGTTGCATCCTCCAGTTTAGATTTTGAGAATCTTAGAGAAAGGAGGATGTCAGTATGCAAAACGGAACGGTTAAATGGTTTAACGATCAACGCGGGTTCGGATTTATCCAGCAGGAGAATGGACCCGATGTATTCGTCCACCATTCAGCGATCAATTCAAGCGGGTTCAAAAGCCTTAACGAAGGCGACCGGGTTTCTTTTGACCTTGAACAAGGAAAAAAAGGTCCCGCGGCTGTAAATGTCACTGTAAGCTAATCCACCTGTAAATGGCATCTCCTGAATACAGGGATGCCATTTACTTTTGGGGTGCTTTCGAGCAAGAGAGCCTCACATCACTTTCGCCAGCTCTCCTTTGAAAGTGTTCTCAGGCATTGATTGCGCGTCAGGAGGAACATCATGCGTCAAAGATACGATATATCCAAAGAAGGCATCGAAAACAGCCTGGTTATCCGGGAATATGCCGCAATCGGCAAGGACACGCGTCAATTGCAAGGCATGACGGCGCCTGAGGATGACTATACCTTTATGTGTCAGGAGAATTACCAGGGCGAGTTCATCCGGGACTCCATCTCCAATGGCAGTCTGATCGCCGCCCTGCGAACCGATAACCTTTTTCCCATCGGGCTGTTGGCCGCAAAAATAGCCGAATCGGTGGTGGCGCTTTACCGGCATTCCGAAGATCGTTCGACGGAGCTCTTTTTCGATGATTCCGAATTGTTTGCCCACGGCTGAAGATAAAATGTCTCATGGGAACGCTGCACCACGATCGATTCCGCCGCTAATCGCCAGCGGCATGCGCGAAGGAGGCACAAATGGCAGATGAATTTAAATTCGAAGTCGGCGCCACGTATACCAACATGAAAGGTGCGTACGAGGTAATTTCCATCCATCGAGACTCGATGGTCATTCGCTGGGACAGCGGCAGCGAACTGGCTACCTCCGTGGATCTGCAGAAGAGAATTATCGAAAGGATGGCGTTTGAAAAACGCCTGGAGCAGCAAATGAAAAGCAAAAAGCAGGCGAAGACCAAAAAGCCGAGTCGCAAGCCAAAGAGCGACACCAAGCCAGATTGATCATCCCGGCCCGTTCAGACCCGTTAAAACAGGTGCCGCAGCGCCTTGTCCGGGCGAACCTTCCATTTGATGAACCGCGCTTACGACCTCTCATTGGCAGCCGATATTGAATAGACCCGCTTGCCGCCCGGTCTGATCATGATCACAGCCGCAATCGTGCTCAAAAAGAGAAACAGGGCGACAATGTAGAACGACCAGGCGACACCCAGCACATCCACCAGGGCTCCGACGCCCATTGCGCCGATGAAAAGTCCTGCGCTCATGGCCGTGTTGAATACACCCATCATCGAACCCTGCCCGTATTCATGGCCTTCTTCCGCCGCCAGGACTCCCATGGCCGGCCATGAAACCGCTTCGCCAAAACCGATCAACGCGAACAAAAGTAAAAGCGTGGTGAAGCTGCCGGCGAACGGCGCAGACAGCATGCCGATGCTGATGATGGTATTGCCGATAAACAGGAGCCGGTTTTTATTCCACCGGTCGGCAAGGTTACCGAAAGGCAGCTGGAACACGGCATTGACGATCGTGCGGCTGGCGACCACCATTCCGATTTCGATGCCGCTCGCGCTCATGTGAATCTTCATGAGGATCGGCAGAAATGCAAAGGTGGGAACCATTATGATCGTGGTGGCCATCCTTGAAAGCAGTATGCCTAAAACCCGCCGGCTGTGGAGCATGCGTCGAAACACCGCAAGCATCGGGTCGTGGGTTTTGCCTGCCGCCCGGCCACTGCCTCCGGGAAGAACAACCGCGACAAGGACTGCGGGCAGCAAACTGAGCAACGCCATGGCGTAGAATGCTGCGTTCCGGCCCCAAAGATCGAGGAAAAAACCGCCCAGCACGGGCCCGGCTCCGATTCCGGCAAAAATCGAAATATTGAGCATCCCCATGTATTTCCCGACTTTGCTCTCCGCCGAGATTTCGGACATATAGGCCATGGCCATGGGGATGATCATCGCGGAGCCGGCGCCGTGCAGAATCCGTATCAAAACCAGGTGGGCCGCAGACGAGGCCAGGGTATAGGAGTACCCGGTGAGCCCGAACAGAATGAGTCCAGTGATCAGAAATCGCTTCTTGCCGTGTCGATCCGCAAGGCCGCCGACAAATGGCTGCAGGAGTCCGCCGCTCAGTGCGAACCCGGCGATGATGACGCCCAGGGCGAATCCGGTGGCCCCCAGTTCGGCAGCGTATATGGGCAAGATCGGGACGATGATGCCCATCCCCACGTAAGCGATGAATATCGCCGCCAAAACTGTAAGCAGAATGTACATTTGCATAGGCCGCGGCCAGGGAAATGCCGGAATGCACCCCTCGGAAAATGAGCCTAAAAGCCCTTTTTCAGCAACGCGTTGATTTCTTCCGGATAGGCCATGCACAAGGTTTCATTGAACAGGTTGCGCAGCGCGCCGATGTCCGGGGTTCCGAGCTTCTGGTTGAAAAAGGTGCGCGGAGAAAAAAGCAGGTGGAACCGGAAGTGCGTATCGGTTGCCGCTCCGGTGAAAAAGTTCATGTTGAAGCTGTAGATCCCCATTTTGTCGTATTCGGCGATAACGTTTGCAATGCCTTTGGCGAGATCCATCAGATCCTGTTCCGTGAGATCCAGCGTACAGCAAACCTTTTCCGACACGGCGAGCACGTCACCGGCCACGCCCATTGGCGCAAAGGCCGTCATCCAGTGAATGCGCCCTGTCTTTCCCAGATAGCGTTGCCCCGATTGCTTCTCGGCGTCGATCAGATCGTCCCAGTAGTTGGTTCCGCGCGTGTCGAAGTAATTTTTGGAAGCCTCCAGCTCTTGCCGCATGAGGTTGGGCGCGGAAGATGTAGAGAAAACCTGCAGGTGAGGGTGAATGAGGGAACTCCCCGCCGGAGGCATGTAATTCCAGTTGATGATGTGATAAACGGCTTCAGGGTGGCCGGAGTGCTCGATGCGCCTGAAAAAATCCAGAGCAAAGCCTAAAGCGGCTGCGGTAAGTTCCGGTGTAAACATCGTCATGGGAATGTAGTGGGGCCCGAAGGTGGCCACGGCCCCGATACTGTCGTACGGTGCGAGGTTGGGGAAAATCACCATATCCTCTTTCTGCAGTCGGCCTTCCGGAATAAGCGTTTTTGGGAACAACGGCGTGACTTTCAGAACCTTTTCGGCGCAGAACGGGCACCAGCTCTCCGTCCCCGCGATCAAGGACGGAAAATCAGGCTTCTCCCATTGCAGTTTCATGAAATGACAAATCCGGGCGGTGCGGCCCGTCAGAGGGTCGATGCGAACTTCACTGGCAATCCGACGTTCGGCCATGTCTTGCGTTGGATTGAGCATGATCGTCTCTTTTTTAATTGCCTCGAACTTCATGGTCACTCCTCTTTTTGGGATAACTATCTGATTTTCATACCAGCCTACATTATCGACAGTTCCCTCAAAAAGCAATACCCGGGCCGCCGGCAACGGATACAGCCCGGCAGGGTCTCCTTTTCTCTTCTCGTATTCAAGAATGTTGCTGTGATCGGCGGGTGAACGCGCCGCCTGTCTCCCGAGAGACTTAAGGCGCATGAATACCGCTGCGCAACAGCCCGTGAGGTTGGACTCGCCGCCCGCAAAGGCGCCGGGGCGCAGCTGACCGGCTCAGAATCGCATGGCGTGTTTTTCATCCCGTTCGGCCGGACAACGGGGATTTGATTCTGGGGACGATGGGCTAAAACAAGCCCAGCAATCGCAGTATGACCAGGACCACGACCACGGCTCCGACAATATAGATAATACTATGCATGAAAATTCCTCCTTATTTTTCCGGCAAGCCTTAATGCCGTCTCGATTACTTCTTTCTTATCGCGCAGCGGATTTGGGCCGCTTCCAAACATAGAATCCGTCCTCTACCGGACACCTTAACCTTAATGTTCGTCTACCGAAAAGAAATAGGAACAAGTTTGTATTGACGCGCAATTTTAGGCGTATGCCGAGAAACGGACCCGGCGCAACTGGCAAGCACGGCCACGAACATCGCTCGGATGCATGTAAAGCCTCGGATTCTCCTTGCGGTGCGGACCGGAAGAATTCACGAAGCACTGGAGGCTCAGGAGAAGTGATTAACGATTGCCGACGCTAAAACATCAGCCACGGGGCTTCGGAAACACCTTGCCGGAGGCGCCATGAACGGATCCTGCTTACGGATCGCAAGAACGCTCGCGGAATGTGAATAACGGGCGATTCCCTCATCAGTTCGCCACTGACAGTTCACCTACAGTCCGCGCACGTACCGGTTGACAACCGCCTGGCAGCGGGCTGAAGCGGTATGATGGTCAGGCCGGATTTAACCGCGGGTTCTGAAGCGTCATCCCGAATGTGTAATTGTGTTTTCGGCTACACTGTAAATTCTTTGTAAGGGAGGCTCCCCGAACGCGACTGTGTAGGGGAAATTGGGTAGGAATGTTTCTGTAATTTGGGGCGAACCTTCAACAATACGGGGGTAGGAAAATGAAAAAGTATGGATATATGGCCGCTGTCCTGGCGGCGCTTCTTTATATCAGTCCGGTGATGGCAAACAGCGTTGAATTATCCACGGAAAGAGGTGCGGACACGCAAGTGTGGGGGTATTTCAGCACGGACCGCGCTTCGCTGACGCCACACGCCTATTCTGACAGCGTCCAATTGTCCAGCGAGAAAGGTTTCGCGGGGAGTGCGGGGAGTGATGTCCGCGGATATTTCTCCACCGAACGGACTGTCGAGTCCAGCCTCGACCTGTCGCGGGAAAACGGCGCTTCATAACCGCTGAGTCATTCGGTACCACACCAGGCACGGACGCGCGCACTGCAAGCAGCGTCACCCACTTCACCTGAAAGCCCCTTTGAGGCACGGCCTCTTATGGGGCTTTCTTTTTCATACGCCGGCGTTAGAAGAAAACAGCGCTCGGTTTCGGTTCGGTGATCGCCTGCCTCCGCAGCTACATACCTCTTCCTGAAAATACCCGTTCGACCCCATATCGATCCCCGAATCGCCATGATTTTAAATAGGCGTACGGTCCTGAACTTCCGGACCGGCAAATCAACATAGCCGCGACAATCAGCCTTTTACGAGAAAGGATGTGGAATGGAATCGCCGATCGGATGTAAACGGTGGGCCATCGCCGAGGGTTATATTCCCGGATGGAGCCACGGTCCCGAACCACAGTTCACCAGCCACGAGACCGTTTGTCTGCTGAATGCATCGGATGAGGATGCCCATGTGTCCATCACGGTCTATTATACGGACCGGGAGCCGTCCGGGCCTTACCGGGTAACGGTTCCGGCCCGCCGGACGAAACACGTACGCTTCAACGATCTTACGGATCCCGAGCCCATTCCGCTCGACACCGACTACGCCAGCGTCATCGCATCGGATGTGCCCATCGTCGTCCAGCACACGCGGCTTGACTCGCGCCAGGCGGAAAACGCCCTGCTCAGCACCATCGCGTATGCCGGCCGCGATTCACCCGCCGATTGAGAGACAGTCGCATCGGGAGCAGGTCGCACAGTCGAACGCCCGAGATGCACCGCAATCTCACCGAAACAACGCCGGAGGAACGCCATGAAGATCGGTTTCCATGCTTCCCATGAACAATTCACGCCCAGTGATCTGCTCACCCTGGCGGTGGCCGCGGAGGCCGCCGGTTTTGAGGCCTCCATGTGCTCCGACCACTTTCACCCATGGAACACGCTTCAGGGGCAGAGCGGATTCGCCTGGTCCTGGCTGGGCGCCGCGCTGCAGGCCACCCGGCTCCCATTCGGAGTGGTGTGTGCTCCGGGGCAGCGGTATCATCCGGCCGTGATCGCTCAGGCCGCCGCCACCCTTGCCGAAATGTTTCCCGACCGTTTCTGGATCGCCACAGGCAGCGGTCAACTGCTCAACGAGGGAATCACAGGCGAACGCTGGCCGTCTAAAGAGGCGCGCAACCGGCGTCTGTGTGAGTCGGTGGAGATCATGCGCAGCCTGTGGGAAGGCCGGACCGTTACGCTGGACGGCTGCAACCGCGTGGCAGAAGCCAGATTGTATACCCGCCCGGCCCGACCGCCGCTGGTCATCGGCGCCGCCATTACGCCTGAAACGGCGGGG
>DDYQ01000045.1:21910-32528 GCA_002348005.1 Desulfobacteraceae bacterium UBA2230
CCTGGGAGCAGTGGCGGACCAATATTTTCGACAGCCTGCTGCTTTCCGACTTGCGCACTCCCGAACAATTCGAGGCCGCCGCCCGGTTCGTGACACCCGAGGACATGCACGATCATGTGCGCATCTCCGGGGACACGCAAAGACATATCGAGTGGCTGCGCCAGGACATCGAACTGGGGTTCGATCACATCTACCTGCACAACGTGAACCGGGACCAGAAGCGCTTCATCGAGGATTTCGGCCAACGGGTGCTGCCGGCCCTGAAGGCGTGAACCGACGCTATCCTTTTTTTCTGTTGATGGCGTAGTTGAGGCCGCCCACCCGAAACCAGCGGTAGCCGAAGGCTTCCAGCGGTATGCGGTGCGTGCCGCTGTCGTCGGCATGGGACTCTTCCTCCTTCAGCAGGCTGGTAAGGGTGTCCCCCATCTCGATCTGGGGCTTGATCCGGGCCTCATGGGGCTTTTTATCGAAATTGTGCACCACGAGCACCGAGTTGCCCCGCCAGTCGTATCGCATCGCCAGCACACCCGGCTGACCGGTACCGAGCACCTGGTAACTTCCCCATCCGATTTCGGGACACTCCTTGCGCAAGCGGATCATCCGGGCCGTCCAGTTGAGAAGTGAATCCGGATCCCGACGCTGCGCCTCCACATTCACATGCCGATAATCCCAGACCCCTTGGTTGATGAGCGGATGGATGGTTTTCTCCGCCGTGGAAAATCCGCCGTTTTGTTCATCGGCCCACTGCATCGGGGTGCGTATCGCCTCGCGTTCCTTGAGCTTCAGATCGTCGCCCATCCCCAGTTCGTCCCCGTAGCGAATCACCGGCGTTCCCGGCAGGGAGAACATCGCGCTGTAGGCCAGTTCGATGTGATGACGGTCGCCGAGCATCGGGGCCAGCCGGCGCCGAATCCCCCGATGATAGAGCTGCATGTTCTCCTCCGGGCCGAAGCGGGCAAACACTTCTTCGCGCTGCTCCTCGGTCAACCGACCCAGATCCAGTTCGTCGTGATTGCGCAGGAATTGCGCCCACTGCGCGGTGGCGGGAATATTGCGGGTCGCCCGGATCGCCTGAATCAGGGGACGCACATCGGCCGTCGCCAGGGCGTAGAACAGGTGCTGATTCACGAAGAAGTTGAACATCATGTGAATCCCGTCGCCGCCATCTGCGCCGAAGTACTTCCGGTTCTCCTTGGGCAGCACATTGGCCTCACCCAGCAGTATCGCATCCCCGACCCGCCACTGAAGAAACTGGCGCATCTCCTTCAGGTACTCAAACCGCTGGACGCCCTGCTCCTCGCCGGGAGCGGTCGTCTCGATTACGAAAGGTACGGCATCCACCCGAAATCCCGCCACGCCCAACTGGAGCCAGTACCCCATGATGCGGCGGACTTCGAGGCGTACGTCAGGGTTGTCCATGTTGAGATCCGGCTGGAACTCGTAAAAGCGGTGATAGTAATACTCGCCGGCCTTCTCGTCACGCGTCCAGGTCGTATGCTGCACCCCTGGGAAGACCACGCCTTCTTTCCAGCCTGCAGGGCGTTTTTCGGACCATACATACCAGTCGCGATAGGGGGAGTTGCGGTCGCTGCGCGCGGCTTGGAACCAAGGGTGCGCATCGGAGGTGTGGTTGACGACCAGATCGATGAGCACCTTCATGCCGCGCTTGTTCGCCTGGTGGATGAATTCGACGAAATCGCCGCCCGATCCGTGGCGCATGTCCACACCGTAGAAGTCGGAAATGTCGTAGCCGTTGTCGCGGTTCGGGCTGGGGTGGAAAGGCGCCAGCCAGATGGCGCCGATTCCGAGCCAATGCAGATAATCGAGTCTGCGGATGAGCCCCTCGAAATCTCCCACGCCATCGCCGTTGGTATCCATGAAGCTTTCCAGATCGAGGCTGTAGATCACGGTGTTCTTGTACCAAAGATCTTCGATCATGACACCCTCCCGAGTAAGCGACCTCCGCTATAGAGGTCATTCAGGGCGGGACCGGAACGGATACTGTTCTGCAGATCGGTGCGGATGAAAGATTGCGGTGATTTTGATCGAGGATGTCGCCTGTCGCGCGTCGGTGCCTTCGCTGCCGCATGGCTGAGTCGCCCGGGTTGAGCCTTGCCCTCCCGTCAAGGCATGTGACCGGATCCAGAGGAAGACGCCGCATGTTGAACCCCGCGGCGCGCGGTCCCGGCTTCTTGACGTTCTACAATATATCGCCTGGTTTCACTCGGTCAATGCGGCGGTCGTTTCATGGGCGGTCGTGTTTTGGCGGCAAGCGGCTGAGCGCATCGAGGCGGAAGGAAATTAATGCTTCCAGACGCCCGGGCAGCGCCGCCGGAGGGCACTAGAAAAAAGCCGGGGCAGCCCGAATGGCTGCCCCGGCGGTCCCTCAACCTGAAAAACAGACGCTATTCGACGGGCGCCGGTGTCGGAATACTGATATCCTGAGGGACATTCGAATCGTCGTCCACCTGGATGTCAGAATAGACTTCCGATTCATATCCGATGCTCGAAGCGACGATGGTGTAGCCGGGACCGGCCGGCAGGTTCACCGAAAAACCGAAGGAATTGAGAACATTGATCGAATTGATCTCGATGACATTGGTGCCGTCTGCATCGGAGACGTCCCTGCGAAAGCTGAGCGTGGCGTACTGATCGTCCGTGCCGCCAAT
This sequence comes from Desulfobacteraceae bacterium UBA2230, assembly GCA_002348005.1. Next base: position 24,580 of record DDYQ01000045.1, read on the forward strand.
GATGGACACATCGCCCGAAATTGCGCCGACACCCTCGGCAATGTCGTTGAGCTCGATGTCTATGGGCACGGTCTCCTGCCCGGCGTGGATTCTGGAAAATCCCACCCGACCGTCGAGCGCATAGGCCACCAGGTTGTACGCTCCCGGTGCCACAAACAGTTGGTAAAAGCCATCGCTGTCCGTGATGCTGGCCGCGGCCACCGTCACCTGGTCCGCCGGATCGCCGGCGCCCTCGTCGAAGTTCTGAACGCTGACCAGAGCGCCCGGGAAAGGCTCGCCCACACTGTCGGTCACCTGTCCGGTGATGGTCGCGCATTCGGGCAATTCACGAACCCGGATCGTCGGCTTCAGAAGCCAGTTGCCGGAAGCACCCGCCTGAACGACCGAGTGAGCGGCATCGAAATCCAGCAGCAGTTCGGTCGTCTGACCGCCGTTGATGTCAAACCCGTTGACGATCTTGATCCCGGTCTGTTGTCCGCTGGGAATCTTCAATTCATGCGTATTGGGTGGATCTTCCGTGTCGATGACGTAGTTGGCATGCGGGTGCGCCGCAGTCCCATCCAGATTTTTCTGGGCTTCGGTGCCGATAATCAGCCGCATCTGCGTGTAACGCCCCGCGTCCAGCTTTACCACACCCAGATTTCGCCGGACGCCGTTGACCAGTTCCAGAAGGTTCAAGGTGATCGGGCCCTCCGGCATTTCGACCGACTTCCAGTTGTTGGGGCTGTTTTCGCTGCCGCCAAGGTGCACCTGGACCTCGTCGATGGTGACATACACGGCCCGGTAAGAACCCGAGGCGTCCGTCAGACTCACCGAAAGTGTTCCGGATTCGCCGCTGGACGACCCGCCTCCGCCTCCGCAAGCGGCCATCCAGACCAATGTGGATAAGACCAAGGCAACCAGAATACTCTTTTTCATCTCCTCCCCCTTCACTTTGAGCGGCGGAACGCCCCGCGCCGCTGGTTGATATCTCGCAACCACCACCCGAACTGTTCTGCAAATGACATACCATGTGCTCTTTTTTCGAAACCGCCGTCGGATCAGCAGGTTAGTCGACAAACCCGGCACGCCCTTCTTGCGCTGGATGTCGATATTGACCACCATGTGGGAAGATTTTTGCATATGTTGCAATCGAATTCACATCGATACCGGCGCCGGCGAGCCGTATTTCAATCGTATCCTGCAAACAATTGATTCTTCTTCAATTTGGCTTAGAAAGATAGTTTAAACGGAGACTCCATCAGGATAGTTCAGGATAGTTCCTTGACAGCCAATCGGCATTGCGCCATGGTGAACTCGTGCGGTTCTCTTCATCTCCAAGCTGACCGGCCTCTTACCAGTAACGCCCTGAGCGATAATAATCTTCAAAATTGACTGTTTCAGCGACCTGCGGTCTGGATACGGGCAACGTTCAAGTTGTTTGAAACTTTTTTCAACCCCCACCACGCATCGATCCGATCGTTCGTCTAAAACGCTGCATCATGATTCTTTGCGGAGATGCATCGCCATGAAAGCGCCACCGAAATTACCGCTTCATGCCCCGGGGAAAACTTCCCCGGGGCTGCCCCAGGTTGCCGGAACGAACGATGTTTCACCCCCAACACTAATCTCTTAAGGAGTCGACATGATGCATCTTTTCAGAAAGCGATTCACCATCGGTCTGATTGCAGTTTGTTTTCTTTCATTTTCAGGTTTAGCCCAAACAAGTTTTGCCAAATCACAACCCAAAGCGCCTGTTTTTGAAATCCTGAGGGATTCTTACGGCGTTCCGCATATCTATGCGGCTAAAACGTACGATCTGTTTTTCGGCTATGGGTATGCGATTGCAACCGACAGGCTGTTCCAGATGGAGATGGCCAAACGAAGTTTTACCGGCACTGTAGCCGAAGTGTTGGGTGCAGCCTATAAAACCTATGACATCAGCGTCAGGTCGAACTACTGGCCCGATTCAATCCGACAGCAGTACGCAGCCCTTCCACCAAAGGATAAAGAGATCTTTGAAGGGTATGCCGCCGGCTTCAACACACGAGTCGCCGAAGTTTTGGCGGACCCGGAAAATCTTCTTCCGATTCAATTCGCGGAGAATGATTTTCTGCCGCAGGACTGGTCTGCCTATGACGTGATCATGATCTTTATCGGCACCATGTGCAACCGGTTCTCGGATTTTAATTCGGAATTGTCCAATGCTGCGTATTGGGAGTTCTTGAGCAACAAATATGACCAAGCCGTGGCATGGCAAATTTTAAACCAGACCAAGTGGGTCAATGACCCGGCCTCGCCGACCACGGTGCCGTCCGGTCATGAATTTGCACAGGAAAAGCCGTCGACGGTAAAAGTCGGCCATTACAAACCGAAAGGCATGCTCCAGCTGGCGAGCGTCCAACAGAATGCGAACGCGGCACATGAAGCGTTCTTGTCCAAACTCGGCTTCGGTGCACCTGACGCAATGCCGATGGCAAGCAATGCCTGGTTGGTAGACAAAACCAAAACCGTCGATCGATCTGCGATTCTGTTCAACGGCCCCCAGTTCGGCTTTTTCAACCCCTCCTATGTCTATGAAATCGGACTGCACGGCGCTGGATTTGATGTGGTCGGCAGTACGCCGTTCGGATACCCGATGATCCTTTTTGGTCACAATGGCCATATTACCTGGGGCTCGACGGCCGGTCCTTTGGATGTGGTGGACATGTATGAGGAAGAACTCGATGGCGAAGACCCGTACCAGTATCTTCACAAGGGGCAGTTGCTGCCGATGCTGAAAAGGACCGACACCATCAGCATTAAAGGCGCGGAAAGTGAAACTGTAGATATCTACAGGACCGTTCACGGCATGGTGACGGTTTTTGACCTTCAGAATAACCGCGCCTTCAGCAAGAAGCGTTCGTGGGAGGGCTATGAGGTTCAAACATTGGTGGGCTGGATCGAATCGACCAAGGCCAAAAACTGGAACCAGTTCTTAAAAGCTGCCGAAAAAATGGCCATTTCCAACAACTGGTATTTTGCCGATCAGACCGGCAACATCGGCTATGTCAGCAATGGCCGGATACCCATTCGCCGCGAAGGCCATGATTTGCGTTTTCCGGTCAGCGGCACGGGCGATATGGAATGGATTGGAATCAAGCCTTTTGCAACCAACCCGCAGGTCTACAAACCCGAGCAGGGCTGGCTGGCAAACTGGAACAACAAACCATCTGCAGAGACGGACAACCCCGATGGATCGCTGTATGGATCGGCCGACCGGGTGCAGGCCATCATGGATGTGTTGGAAATTCAGGATAAATTCACCAGCGAAGAAATCTGGGCAATAAACCGGCGTGTGTCCTTTATTGACCTGAACATCGGTTATTTCAAACCTTTTCTGATTGATGCCGCTGCCGGGCTCGACCCGCAGGCACCTGAAAAAGTCGCTGTGGATTTGCTTGCCGCCTGGGATCATTTCCGCCATGACCAGGACAACGACGGGTATTACGACAGCGTGGCGCAGACCATTTTTGACAAGTGGCTTTTAAAGATGCTGGAGATGACCTTCGCGGATGAACTGGAGGGCCACTTTACGTCACGGGTCGGGACGGCGGCCTTCAACTATGTGTCTAACGGTCCAAAAGTATTGTACCATTGCCTGCTTGGCGAAGATTCCAGCATTCCGAACGATTACGATTTCTTTAACGGAGAGGATCCCAACCAGGTTGTGATCGAAGCGCTTTCAGCGGCCCTGAGTGAACTGTCGGAAACTTACGGAGCGCAGATGGATAACTGGCTGTCCCCAGTTATCCCCCATGTATTCGGAATCAATAATTTCGCCGGCATCCCCCAGGCCGGTTCATCGGAAGCAATTCCGCTGGGCAACTTCATGAATCGTGGAACCCAAAACCACATGGTGGTGTTTGATCGAGGACGCGTCGAGGCGTACAATGTGTGTCCGCCCGGTCAAAGCGGTTTCATCTCCCCCAGCGGTATCAAGGATCCTCACTACGAGGATCAACTTCAGATTTACAGAGACTTCGAATCCAAACCCATGATTCTCGATTTACGCAAGTATTAGCCGTGATCGGGTGCGCCCGCAGCGGGCGCACCCCAACACGGTCCATCCAGGATGTCGACCCTGTACCCGATGATTTGAAACGCTCTGAAAGCATTTTGCAACGCAGTGAACCCCCAGCACAGCTTGCCTTTGCAGTTTCGGCAACTGAGAGGGGCCGCATATCGGGCAAGGCAGAAATACAGCGCGTCCATTATCATGGAAACGCCGTCAGAAAAGATCTTTTATCGGAGAACTGCAGCGAAGTACACTGTGTAAAACGGTTTGAAGCAAAGACGAGGCTGAGCGGGCGCAGAGCCGGTCCTTGTCTAAGATGATCTGCCATGAGGAGACGATGCCGTCCATTTATTTTTTCTTCACGATCTTCGTTCAACTGTCTCCCTGCCCGGGGACACCGAACTGTGTATCGACCCAGAGCCCGGATGATCGAGGCCCGGCGCCGCTGACTGTAATTGGAGCCCGTGCACAAGCCATGGCGGCCATTCGACAACTTCTCACCGAGCAAAAGCGCACCCGCATGATCAGTCAAAAAGGTGACTATCTCCACGTTGAAATGCGCTCGGCCGTTTTCAGATTCGTGGACGACGTCGAATTCCTCATCGATGCCGACTCACGCCTTCAGTTTCGCTCGGCCGCCCGCATTGGCAAATGGGATCTGGGAGTGAACCGGCGACGCATGGTCCGGATACGCAAAAATCTGCTCCGCCGCTATGGCTCAATCTTCAGGGATGACGGACGCGATGGACGGGCGCATTAGTCCACCCGCCCGACACGCTGATTCTGGTGTGGGGCGGCTTCAAAGACTTTCGCGAATAAAGCTTCGAACCGACGGTGCGGAAAGGTTGTGAATACCGAACCGGTAATACTGCCGACGAGATCGAATTTTATTATCTGGAAAAGTATTGATCCCCTGGAACGGCTGAGCCCGCTCACCGGGAATTCCTTCCCAACCTGATGCCGTTCGTAACATGTTCGACACTTCTGATCGAAAAGACATCAAGCACGCTCAGCTGAAGGATGGGTATCCTCCTCTTGAGAAGCTGGATTTGTTTCAGGCTGCCAAGATCGACAACGCACCGTCCACATTTATGATCGATCTCCGATTCCGTGACCAGATCGATTGTGGATATCTTCTCGTTCAACTTGCGCGCGATCAACCTGCCGGCCGCGGCGGCTGCAATCTTGCCTAAAAGATTCTCCCCGATTGCTTTCCCATTCACAAACTCGAACTCTACGGTTTGCTGCCGTCCGTCGATAACGCTTCCGGTCAGCCGGAACTTTACAGGCACCCTCAACCGCATGCCGTAGCGGACCAGCGAAAGCTCGAGTTGTACGCCGTCCGGGGAAAACTCGCATTTCGTCAATCCGACCCCTTTTTCCGCTGCAATTGCCTTTTCGATTTCGGGGCGCACCATCTCCGCCGGGATCAGCAGGCAGCCTCTTTTCAGATCCGCTATAAAATCGGGTTGAAATCCAATTTCGAGCAAGTAACGGCAGATCGGTTTTTCGATTAAATCGCGCAGACCCATATTCGCTCTAATTCCACAACCCGTTCAGATCGGTTCGCACCTGTTGCGAGCCGTCGGCCTCAGGAAGCAGGCTGCGGACGGGTGCCATCTCCTTCGCCGTTGATTCCGTAGATCGCCTTGAGCAAAACCGATGAAGACGCCGCCTTGCTCACCAATGCCTCGGCTCCGGCATCGCGCATGGTTCTGGCCACCTGCTGATCGTCGTGCATCGAGAGACCGATTACGCGGACGTCGGGCAGTTCAGCCTTGATGCGCCGTGTGGCTTCGATGCCGTCCATTACGGGCATCGAGATATCCATCACGACCACATCGGGTCTGAGCTGCCGGGTGAGTTCCAGCGCCTCACGCCCGTTGGCCGCCTCGCCGGCCACGGAAATGTTCGGCTTGCCGGAAATGAGCCGAATCAATCCCTGGCGCAACACTTTGTGGTCATCGGCAAACAGCACCCGAATACCCTGTTCATCGGCGATTTTGCCGCTGATTTCCATGATGCGGGCCTTCTCTTCGATTTTCGCGGCCGGATGTCCCGGGCGGATAGTGGTGTCCATATCTGTCGGAACCCGTAAAATCAACCGGCTGCCTTGTCCGGGGGTGCTCTCGATGGTCAGTCGGCCTCCGACATAGCTGGCGCGCTCCCGCAGGCTGAGGAGCCCCAGACCGGGGTGCGGAGTATACCGATCCAGGATGGAGGTATCGAAGCCCCTTCCCGTATCGCTCACCGTGACGACGAACTCATCCGGGGTTGCGGAAAGCTGAACCCGGGCGCTGGTCGCCCCGGAGTGCTTGACGACGTTGAACAGCAACTCCTTTACCGCACGGAATATGAAAACTTTAAGGGGGGTGCTGCGAACCTGCCGGCCGGTCAGGGTATCCAGTTGAATGGTCAGTCCGAACTGTTCGCGCATTCTCAGGAACAGCCCTTCGAGAGCGGCCTTCAATCCGGATCGGTGCAGCACCGCAGGGCTCAGTTCGTGGGAGAGGTGTCGTGATTTACGGATCGACTCTTCCAACAGGCGTTGAACTTCATCCCGATCAGCATCTGAATTGCTTGGCGACTGAAGCATGAACCTTGCGGCGGCGAGAAGTTGCTGCAGGTCGTCGTGAAGGAGTGCGGCGATACGCTGCTTTTCGCGCTCCTCGGCCTCGATCAGCTCCACCGCCAGGGCCTGAAGTTGCCTGGCCCGCGATTCGGCCAGGTCAGTGCGTTCGGCGACCCGCTGTTCCAGGGTTTCATTCAAATTCCGCAAGGCCTCCTCAGCCTGCCGGCGCGCGGTGATATCCTCGGTGAACATCGCGATGCCCGCGATGTTGCCCTTGTGATCGTGCCACGGCCGCACCTCCCAGCGAAGCCACTGCACGGACCCGTCCTTGCGTTCGAACCGGTCGCCGTCATTCTGCACAACCTCACCTTTCAGCGCGCGGCGGTGCACCCTTTTCCAGAATTCGGGGATCTCCGGAAAGACGTCGTAATGCGACCGCCCGATCACGCTGCGCCCCCAGAGTTTGTAGTCGGTCAGCCACCGGCGGCTTGCGCTCAGGTAGCGCATCTCGCGGTCGAACATCGCCAATGCCGCCGGTGCATATTCGATGAGCAGCCGCATGCGTTCCTCACTCTCGCGCAGCTTGCCCTCAAATTTCTTGCGCAGGGTTCTGTCAAACGCAATCGCCAGGATGACCGGCCGGCCGCCAAGTTCAATCGCATTCAAGTGAACTTCCGTCGGGTATTCCGACCCGTCCTTCCTGATGTGGATGGATTCGATCGTGTTCAATCTGCCCTTGCTGAGACGGTGCCACAGGCGGGTTCGATCGTCCCGGGTGACACTTTCCGGGTCAACGTCCGCCACCGACATATTGAGCAGCTCTTCTTTGGCGTAGCCGGTGTTCCGGATCGCCGCATCATTGATCATCAGGATCCTGCCATCCAGATCGTGCGCAAACACGCCGCCCGGCATATTGTCCAGTACGGTCCGGAAACGCTCCTCGCTCTCCCGGAGGGAGTGCTCGATCTGCTTGCTTTTTTGAATATCGACGCATGTTCCAAACCAGCGCGAGATCTGACCCTCGCAGTTGCGATGCGGGACTGCGAGAGTAAGAAACCAGCGGTATTCGCCGGTCCTGCCGCTGCGGATGCGGGTTTCGACCGAATATGCTTCACCGGTGCGAATGGAATGCTCCCAGGCCTCGGTCACCCTCCCGCGGTCGTCAGGATGGATCGTCTCGAGCCATCCCCGCCCCTGAACCTGTTCCAGGGACAGGTCGAGATATTCAAGCATCCGCTTGTTGCCGAATAACCCGGCTCCGTCCGCCCGGGACTCCCAGAAAAACAGAGGAAAAGAATCGATTAAGAACCGGAACCGCTGCTCACTCTGCTGAAGCGCCTC
>DDYQ01000184.1:0-8206 GCA_002348005.1 Desulfobacteraceae bacterium UBA2230
GCGCCTTCAATGCCTTCCAGGGTAATGAACATGGGATCTCCTGCCTGAGGTCCGAATGCGGTTCAGCAATCGCCTGTGTCCACGCAATCAATCATGATCGTCGTTTTCAATTTATCAGGTGCCGCCATCCGTTCAACTGGATCCATCTTATTTCATGGGGGTCTCGCCGCGATAAAAATGACGCTCCAGCAGCCGGTGATATGCGGTCCAGGCTGCTGATGGGTCTTCGGAGGCCATGAATTCGCGGATGGCGTTGACGCGCGAATCGATCTCATCGATGTAATTGAGCAGAACCGCTTCGATGGTCTTGGGCGGTTCAGGCGAACCGAACTCGCGCGCACCGTGATGGCTGATCAGCATGTGTTTGAGCAGCGCCGCCTGGGCGGGAGGGAAGTCGTCCACGCACGCTATTTTAGCGGTGAGCATCTCCACCCCGATGACGATGTGGCTGAGGAGCCGGCCCTCATCCGTGTAATCGATCACCTGGCTGTAGGTCAGCTCATGCACCTTGCCGATGTCATGCAGAATCACTCCCGCAAGCAGCAAGTCACGATCAAGGCCGCTGTAATGCCCGGCGATTTTCTCGGAAAGCAGTGCCATCGAGAGGGTGTGTTCGAGCAACCCGCCGAGGTAGGCGTGATGCATCTTCTTGGCCGCGGGCGCCTGTTTGAAGCGTCTCACGAAAGCACTATCCGTCCAGAAGGCGTCCATAAGGGCCTGCAACGGCGCCGAAGCCATTCTGTCGGTGAGGGCTTTCAGGCGCTCGAACATCTGGTCCACATTGCGCGATGACGCCGGCAGGTAGTCGCCCGCGAAAACGGCTTCATCCGAAACACGCTGCATGCTTCTGATCACCAGCTGGACCGCCCCCCGATACTCACCGGCCGCGGCATCCACGGCCACGTAGTCTCCTGGATCGGCGCAGCGGGCGATCGATTCGACGTTGTCCCAGGCAATCCCCTTGATCTGCCCGCTTTTATCGGCCAATGCAAGGGTCAGATAGGCCGTTCCATCCCGCTTGTGTGAGACACTCTTCCCGCATAGAATGAAGATATCGTCGACCTTCTCGCCAGTCAGGATCTGGGCCACGAATCGGTTCTTTTTTCTGATCGCATTATCGCTGGTCATAGGGCGGCAGGATCGTCAACGGGCGGCCATACATCCGGGCCGTTGGGGGCTTGGCGAAGGTCGATGATCTGATGTCCTCCGGCGTATTCGCGCGTGCGGTAATGGGTGATTTCGGATAGTTTGCGGGTTATCTGGCCCATCTGTTCGACGCGCGCCCGGATATCATCCAGGTTCCGGAACATGGGCGCCTCTTCGGGTACATCCAGCATGAGCAATTGAACGGCGCCCAGGATGTACTGCAAAGGCTGATTGAGTTCATGGCATACCCCGCCGGCCGTTTCCAGCGCACCTTTGAGCTTTTCGCCTTCGGCCATCCTGAGCGCCGCCTGGTGCTGAATCAGGGCCGAACGCACCCGGGCCAACAACTCGATCCGGCCGATCGGCTTGCGTACGAAATCGCAGCCGCCGGCACTGAAAGCCGACTCCAGGTGGTGATCGTCGGAACTTCCGGTGACGAAGATCACGGGAAGGTTCCGCGTGGCCATTCCGCTTTTGAGGCGGCGGCAGGTTTCAATCCCGTTCAGGTCGGGCATGTTGATATCCATCAGAACCAGATCCGGCCGGACGGTTGTCACATCTTCGAGGCATTGCCGGCCGTTTTGCGCCGGGTGCACGCGGTAGCCCGCATCGGTCAGGATTTTTTCGATGGTCTTCAGATTGAGGGGATCATCTTCGACCACCATGAGCAGTTCACTGCAGGGCATGATTTCCATTACCGTCGTTCCTCGCGTACATGCCGCGCCTGCGGCGAAGTCATGAGCTGTGCTTCCAGGGGTCCGGGCCGCGCCGCGGCTACGCGATGGTCAAGATCCCAATTGCGCAGCGTTTCAAGCGCCTCGTAGTCGGTCATGTCGCAACGCACCGGCGTGATCGAAATACAGTTGTCGGTCAACACCGCGCCGTCGGCGTCGGGATGCCCGAATACCGTCCTGGACTCGCCGCCTTGCCAGTAGTAGACCCGGTTGCGCGGGTCCCGCCGCTTTTCGAAATGATCGTCACACGGGCTGATGCATTGCCGGCTCGGGCGGAATCCCGCCACCGCCTGCCAGGGCAGGTTGGGCACATTGACATTCAGGAATGTGCCTGCCGGAAGCCGTTGGGAATGCACCAGAGGAATCAGCTGCGCAATACACCGGGCCGCAGTCTGGTAGCAGGGCTGCTCACCACCCTGAATCGATACGGCCATCGCGGGCAAGCCATACAAGGCGGCTTCTTTGGCGGCAGCCACTGTACCGGAATAATTCAGATCGATGCCGACATTGGCGCCCGGATTGATTCCTGAAACAACCATGTCGGGCGGGTCGGGCAGCAGTTCGCGGACGGCCAGTTTGACGCAATCGGCCGGGGTGCCGCTCACGGCCCAGCCCTGAAAACCATTGAGCTCCACGTGCAGGGCCCGCAGCGGCTGGTGCAAGGTGATGCCATGCCCTACGGCGCTGCGCTCCCTGTCGGGCGCCACCACCGTGAGCTGATGATCGCATTTCAACGTTTCGTACAACGTCCATAACCCAGGGGCGTATATGCCATCATCGTTGGTTAAAAGAATCTTGAGAATTTTCGGCGGTACTGTCATTGGACCCATGTGGACTGCAGAGCAGTCGTTTTATTTTTCCGGTGCCTGCGGCGCCGTTGCCTTGATGCAGCGGATCGATTGATCCGTGCCGTTTTTTTCGATATAGCGCATATCCGGCCAGATACCAAGTGCCAAAAACCGGGCTATCCGCTCACGGCATTTTGGAATCACGACAGACAGCGTATGGCGCCGGGTGGGTGCGCGAAACGCGATGGGATGCTTCGGCGTCCGGTTTCAAGGTTGAGCTGCGCGGCACTTGGATCCGCCACAAGGTCCCGCTGCCGACCGCCAAAGGGCAACCCTTTACGGAGGAAGCAGACGAGCACTATGATCACGCGCCGCATCGTCCTCCCGCTCATCACCTTCCTCATCCTGCCGATCATTGCGGCCTGGGGACAACTGCCGGATTGGGATACGGCCGACCCCAAGGCGCCCTGGCACATCATGGCGGACCGGATCTATTACGACGAAACAAATCAATCCTATGTGGCCGAGGGCAATGTTTCCGTGATCCGCGAGGGGCGGGTCCTGACCGCCGACCGCGTGATTCTGGACGACAAATCACGCCGCGCACTCGCCGAAGGCGATGTGCGGTTGGTTTCGGGGCAGGATCAGCTCTACGGCCGGCGCCTTGACCTGGATCTGGAAAAGGAGACCGGCGTGCTTTCCGACGGCACGGTGTTCCTTGCCCAGAACCATCTTTACATAACGGGCAGCCAGATCGAAAAAACCGGCCCCCAGAGCTATGCGATCCGCCAGGCCAGCCTGACCAGCTGCGACGATCCCAATCCGGCCTGGCGCATCACCGGCCGCGAAATCGAGGTGACCGTGGAAGGCTATGGAACCGCCCAGCATGCGGCCTTCTGGGTACGCCGCATCCCCGTGGTCTATACGCCTTTCCTCTTCTTTCCGGTAAAACTGGAACGTCAGTCCGGCCTTCTGGCGCCCTCTCTGGGCTACTCAAAACGCAACCGTTCCGAGTACCTGCAACCCCTCTACTGGGCCATCAACGAAAGCAGCGACGCCACCGTCTTCGCTCATTTCCTTGACCGGCGCGGGCTGCGTGGCGGCCTCGAATACCGCTACATTCTCGATCGGCACTCTTATGGGACGGTCATGGCGGATGGCCTGATCGACCGCCAGGTAGACGACGGCACACCCGAAAGCTCGGATCGCTGGGGTTTTTCGGGGGACGGCGATCCGCGCCCCAATGCCGACCGCTATTGGCTGCGTGCCAAGGCGGACCAGGATCTGCCGGGCGATTTCAAGGCACGCCTCGATCTGGACATCGTGAGCGATCAGGATTACCTGCGTGAATTCAGATCCGGCCAGAACGGGTTCTCGTATACCCAAACCTATTTCCGGCAAACCTTCGAACGGGACATCGACGATTACGATGAGCGGGTGCGCTTGAACCGTCTGAATACCAGCCGCTTATGGAACTATTACACCCTGAATGCGGACATCAGCTGGCTCGATGACATTGTTAAACGCCGCCAGCGGGAAAGCAACGACACCCTGCAGCAACTGCCGGTGATCACCTTCGACGGCATCCGCCAGTCGGTGGGTCGCTCGCCGTTTTACGTCGGGTTTACCTCCAGCTACGTCAATTTCTATCGCGAAGAAGGTCAACGCGGACAGCGCGCCGATTTTTATCCGCGCATCTACTACCCTTTTTACGTGTTGCGGGGAATATCGGTGGAACCTTCGGCAGGGTTCCGCCAGACCGTCTGGCATATCGACCGCGAACCGGATCCGACCGAAGATCAACGCGATTACTACCGCGCGATCTATGATCTGCGGCTCGACCTCAGCACCGAATTCTTCCAGGTCTTCAATTTCGACACGGTCGGTTATGACCGACTGCGGCATTCCATCGTGCCCGAAATCGTGTATGAATACGTCCCGGACACCGAAGAGGATCAGGATGAGGACCTGCCGTTGTTCACGCGCAGCGTGGACCGCATTACCCGCCAGAACACCATAACCTACGGCCTCACCAACTATTTAACGGCGCGCCGGCCTCTGCCGGCCGACGAAAATCGAATTTCCCTGTATAATTACCTGGACTTTTTCCGCTTCAAGGTTTTCCAGAGTTTCGACATCAACGAGTACAATGAACACCAGGATGAGAAAGAAAACGAAGAGGATAACGCAAAGCCTTTTTCAGACATCACGGCAGAGCTGGATCTTACGCCGGGGCGCTTTCTCAGTTTCACGTCCAAAGCGGAGTGGTCGCCCTACGACAATCGCCTCAACCGTCTGAGAGCCGGCCCGCGGCTATGGGACGAAAGGGGCGATTTTCTGAACGTCAGTTATGTTTACCGAAGAGAAGATACCCGAACGAACGCACAGGAGGGAATCGAGGGGATCGCATTGCAGGGCCGGCTGGTCATCAACGCGAACTGGCTTCTGCGCGGCGAGTATGAATATGACTTTGTAGAAAGCGATCTGATCACCTCGACCATTGGGTTCGGATACCTGAGCCAGTGCTGGGGGATCGACCTGGATTACCGGGAAGAACCGGGCAATCGCGGCTTTGTGGTTTTTTTTACACTCGTGGGCCTGGGGACCATCGGTCAATAGCTCCGGGTCAGGAGAGACCGGGGCGATTGACAAGCTCATCTCGCCATGGTCAATATCGGGCCCATTGGGATTCTGGACGGCGCCCTGAGAGCCGCACCGGCGATTCCACGCAAGCGGACGCCTCGATCGGACAAATTGTTGTCCGCCGGCCAAATGCTGATTTTAACGTCTTTTCAATGCGGCACCGCTGCCAGCGCCTGCATGCGCGCCGCGGCCGCCCTCGGGAATGAAATGATACAAGTGGAGTTAAGCCCCGCCTGGTACGTCCTGCATACCAAGAGCCGGGCCGAGAATGTGGTCAGCGAAGGTTTGACGAAAAAGCATGTCGAAGTGTTTCTGCCTAAAATAACCGTTCAGAGCCGCCGCAAGGACCGTCGCAAAATGATCCGGCTGCCGCTTTTTCCAGGTTATGTGTTCGTCAGAACCGACCTGTCTCCGGGACATCATCTCGAGATCGTCAAGACCGCCGGCGCGGTTAAACTGGTCGGCAGCACGCATGGCCCCATCCCCGTCCCAAAAGAAACCATTCAGAGCCTGCAGATCATGGTCGCTACCGATGCACCGATCACCACCGGTTTCATGTTTACGAAGGGCGATCCTGTCATGGTGATTTCGGGCCCATTCAGTGGAGTGATCGGAATATTTGACCACTACCGCGGCCAGGGACGCATTATCGTCCATATCGAAGCCCTGGGTCAATTCGCCTCAGTGGAGGTGGATGCGTGCGATGTTGAAAAAATTCCTGAGATCCTCTCGCGGTAAGTCACTGCCAATTCTCTGAACGGTGTTTTCGAATAAGCTTCCGAAAATGAACGCCGTTGGGGCGGGAATAACTGCCTGAGCGGATAACTCCTTGACTTTTTATTAAGTTCCGTTTTATAGATCTAACCTCTGATGGCACTTTCGGCATGACGACGGGAAGGAGGAACCTGATGAATAAGCTGGAACTTATCTCTGCATTGAAGAATCAGGCAGGGATTTCGAAGACGGAAGCAGCCCGTATCGTCCAGATCTTCTTCGAAAGCATGGCCGAAGCCATGGCGCGCGGCGAACGGGTTGAAATCCGGGGGCTATGCAGTTTTTACGTAAAAAATTACAAAAGCTATGTTGGGCGCAACCCTAAAACGGGCGACAAAGTGACGATCCGACCGAAAAAACTTCCGTTCTTTAAATCCGGTAAAGAGCTTAAAGACCGTGTGGATATCTAAAACGCCCCCCGCACTGTTGCCGGGTTCTAATACAGGCCGCCGGCGTTTACGAAACACAGCCGCCTCTCCAGGCCGTCTGTTTCCCGTTCGCTCTATTCACCCCCCGCGATGCCACTCCGGTACCGGATTCGGGTTGCCGTAACCAACGTGGCCGGTTTTGATTCCATCATAGGACAGCGGCTTCCCCTCCGGCTTCTGCAGACATTCCGCTTCAGGGGCGCGATCCCGCATGCCCTGCTGTTCACCGGTATGGCCGGTACGGGTAAACGAACGGTCGCCCGAACCTTTGCCATGGCCCTGAATTGCCGCTCCATCGATCCACCGCGCGCCAACGCCGGGCATGCCGCTGACCGCTGTGAAACGGACGGGAAACCATGCGGCGCCTGCAGCAACTGTCGCCGGATAGACGCGGGCCATCATCCGGATGTATTATCGCTCGTGCCGCAGAACGGCATCCTGCGAATCGAGCAGGTCCGCCGCCTGATTGCGGTGTTGGCCATGAAGCCGTTCAATGAAGGGTACCGGGTGGCGATCATCGACGATGCGCAGACGCTGAATTCAGAGGCCTCCAATGCGCTGCTGAAGGTGTTGGAAGAACCGCCCGACGGCACGATCCTGATTTTGACCGCACCGCAGCGATCCGATCTGTTATCGACGATCGTGTCACGCTGCCGCCATATTCGATTCAGTCCGCTGCCCAGCGAGGCGCTGGCCCGGTGGCTCATCGCGCAGCGTGGTATTGATGCGGAGGTGGCGCGCACCGTTGCCGAGCTTTCGGGCGGCAGCATCACCGAAGCGGCGAAATTAATCGAGACCCGTTGGCAGTCTACACGCGACTGGCTGGTGCGCGCGGCCGGCCTGGACGATCTGCCAGAAATGCAACGCCGCACACCGGCGGCCGCCCTGGCGTTTTCGGGGGCGCTGGCAGCCCGCAAGGAGCGCATCCATGACGATCTCGCAACGCTCAAGGGCTGGATCCGCGATCTTTGGATTTTTCCACATGCCGCCAGCCTGGCCGTCAACCAGGATTGCATGGCGCGACTGGGCCGCCTGCGGTCGCAAATCGGCCCTGAACGGCTGAGCTTCTTCTGGGAAACAATCGATAAGGCCCAAAAAGATATTGCGGCCAATGCGAACTTGAGATTAACCTTGGACGTCATGGCATTGAAGATGGCCGGTTCATGATACTCTATAATTTGATATTGCGCACCCGCGCATATTCCTAAACCATATGGCTCAATTAATATGCAAAAAATTGTTGGTGTACGATTCAAACCCGGTGGGAAAATATATGATTTCGACAGCGGTGCATTCGTTTTGGCGGTCGGCGATGCGGTGATCGTCGAAACCGAAAAAGGACTCGGGTTCGGCTCAGTGGCCGTGGCGCCAAAAGCCGTGGAGGACGACGCTCCCCCGGACAAACCGCTCAAGAAGGTCTTTCGCAGGGCCAACGCGGCCGATTTCGAGCAATGCGAGAAAAACAGGGCTATCGAGAAAGAGGCGCATACGTATTGTTTGCAGTGCATCGCCGAACTGAAGCTCGAAATGAACCTGTTCGCCGTGGAAGCGACTTTTGACGCCAGTCGACTGACCTTCTTTTTTACCGCCGACGGCCGGGTCGACTTCCGCCAACTGGTGAAAATGCTGGTCAAACAGCTGCGCGCGCGCATCGAAATGCGCCAGGTGGGCATCCGTAACCAGGCCAAAATGT
>DDYQ01000184.1:8216-8942 GCA_002348005.1 Desulfobacteraceae bacterium UBA2230
GCGGGCGCCTGATGTGCTGCCTGACATTCGAAAATGAAGTCTACCAGGAATTCAAAGCCCAGTTCCCGCAGATGGGCAAAACCGTGCGCACCAAGGATTATTCGGGAAAAATCGTGCGATTCAATTACCTGCACCGCCGGGTGGCGCTGCGCATGGAGAATAATGAGGAAGTGGAAGTGGACGTCAATGACATCATTAAGTGAAAATGGAGCAACTGTGCTGGCCCAAAGCGATAGTCTGTTTTACGTTCAGATTTGAGTCGGATCATTAATTCCGAGGAGTAGTCGATGGCGACCCCATTCTACATAACCACACCGATCTATTATGTAAATGCGCGTCCGCACCTGGGACATGCCTATACCACCATCTGCGCGGACGTGATCAACCGTTTTCACACCATGATCACCGAGGAAACCTTCTTTCTCACCGGCACGGATGANNAGCATGGCGACAAGATCATGCGGGCGGCCAAGAGAGAAAACATGTCCCCGCGAGAATATGTGGACAAAATCAGCGCCCTTTTCCGCGAGCTATGGCCCCAGCTGAACATCCACAACGATCACTTCATCCGCACCACCGACCCTGGACATACGGGCGTGGTCAAGGCCATCCTTCAGAAAATTTACGATCAGGGAGATATTTATTTCAGCGAATACGAAGGCCAGTACTGCTTTGGCTGCGAGCGCTTCTACACCGAACGCGAGCTGGTGGACGGCAAGTGTCCTG